>NZ_GG774802.1:37484-60602 GCF_000163675.1 Bacteroides sp. D22
AAAAAGCACACCAGCCACAAGCCCTGAAAGGGCGGAACTGTATACAATTATGCCCTTTCAGGGCGCAAATTCAGATTGTCGTTTTTACGTAGGGCGTTGCCCTACGCTATATAATTAAGCCTTTTCAGGGCACTCCGCAAAATTATCATTTTTCCTTTTCAATCATTATAACAATATCCTTTTTTCTACTTTCCGGTAAAACTTTCAAGTCCGTCACTTTTCCGTTTTTGAGAGTGGCTTCTACTGTTGTTTCGCCCGGAGCATGAAGTTTGAAATGTACGTTCCATTCTTTCGGCCATGCCGGGAAAAGGAGTATTTGTTCTCCATTGGTTTGCAATAGCATTTCCTGAAGTCCTATCATGCCGCTACCTCCCCAGTTGTGATCGGGTGTCCAATCATATCCCGGTCCCCAAAATGCGGGGAAACGATGCGGTCCATTCGATAATTTGGCTAAAGATAGTTTCTTTGCTTCTTCGGTCAGGCCTAAACAGGCAGCCCATATATTATCTTGTTTCCATCCGGTATGCGAACGGAACTTGATGGCATCCGGGTCATAAAAGTAGGTATTACGGGCTATATCCAGATCCTCCTTTCCTACTCCATAAATACGCCATGGAAACACTGGATAAAGTTGTGGCGTTTCAACATTATTAATTCGTTCCCAACTTACGGCGGGCGAAATTGTTTGCTTCAAGACCGGAGCAATAGTCGGATTCAACGTATCTTTTATTTCTATGTATCGCAATGGAATCGGAGGTATTGCTTTTAGCATCTCCTCTTTCTCTCCGTATGTTTCTAATACCACTTTCAGGGCGGCGATGGTGCTGCTTGCGTTATTGGTCATTTTATATGTTTCACAAGCAGAACCCGGGAAAAGAATCAGATGTCCGTTGCCATCCAACGCTTTCCGTCCCCGGCGGGAAGCTAGTTGCCGGTAATGTTCGTCGAAGAATGTCAGCGAACTTTCGATCAGAGGTAAATAAGGGGTAATATCAGCATTTGCATAGTTCTTTGTTTCCAATATCATTTGGCAGAATTCAAGAACCGTATCCCATTCATATTCCAGCCAGGCATTATATTCCAATCCTTTGTCGAACCAGTCCGGTCGTTTGAAACCATATTCTGCGGGGTTCGGCAAACCGAAATTTTCGATCTGCTCGCTAAAGCAGGCTCCATCATGTTGCCAATATATACGGCTTCGCAGTTCTGCATTTTTCAACATGCGGTTATAAAAATCAAACTGGGAAGGCATCATATCAAAGTCTCCGCTTTTCAGCATCGGCCAGTATACTAAACGTTGATTCTGTGCAGTCATCGTACCACCTCCCCATTTCCGGTAGTCGGGAGTAAAAGATTGTTTTTCATCGACATGGCAAGGATCAAAGGTAAATAGTCCGCCATTAAATTTAGTCGGTACGCTGCCATAAGCATTGCATCCCAGCATATAGCGGAAAAGGGTGTAGTTTCTGGTTATTTCTTTTGCTTCCCCTTCTGCTTCGATAAAACTGCGTTGCCAAAAGGAATTCCACCACGAACGGGTCTGTTTTTTATCCTGTATGATAGTTTTCAATGAAACTTTACCTTTGGGGGCTATTCTTTGTAAAGCAGTTTGTAGTCCCTGCTCCCATTCTTCTATTGTTTCTGTCTGGTCTGTATGTAACACAATACAGATATGTTCTTTCCGGGCTGCTTTGGAAGAACGGAATTTCCAAGCACGATAGTCTGTTCCGGCATATACATCATCCGCAGTGCCTGCAAATTCTAAGTTTTCACCCAAAAGAGTTCCTCCAAAAGTCAAGTTTTTCAAAGGATTCATCATTTGAGATTTTACTTCGTTCATTCCTTGTTGAGCTACAACTACATCAAAAACGGTCTGTTCGGGATTGCGATGATAAAACAGAAGTTGGTTCCTCTTTATTGAAGTCCTATTTATTTCAGCCTTTCCTGTTGAATCAGTAATTTTGTCTAAAGAAATAAAGTCGGCCTCCGTCACAGTACCTTTCGGGGGAGCCCATTTGTAGGAACACTGTTGCCCCTCTCCTTTTCTGACAGGTCGTTCCTGATAGCGCCAATTTTCATAAAAGACTTCAGTCTGCAACGGTTGTTCATTTGTTACCTCTACATGTATAATCGGATGAAAAACATCTACCCAAAATTGTATCTGTGTGTTTCCTGCCGCGATTTCTACATATCCGTCTTTCAGCTTCAACTCCTGACGAAAATCTTTAGCGTCTTTGAAAGGATTGGGCGACAGGCGGAGACGTACACGCCCTTGTTTTAACTGGCAGTTTTTTTCGTCGAATGTGCCGCTACGGCTCACATAGAACATAACATCACCGTCTTCTACCCATATATTCATCCCGATATCTCCACCGCCACAGGGCATAGATTCAGAAGAATTATGACTGGGAGTATTCCAAATGACATTGGCATGCTGACTCCAAAGAGCCGACACGCCAACAAACAGTATGGTTATAATCAGATAAAATCTCTTCATATATTTTTCATATTTTACCTTGTTTATTTGCGATTACCAATCATCTGAACGAAAAGACCCTAAAGGCAATCCGTCGCAATATACATCTCCTTCCACATAGTTTTCAAAACAATATCGAACAGCTACCGGGTGCGGCACTTTATCGCTTTTCACTAGCATCTTACTACGTTCTATCCATGCTTTGGCCGGGTAAAAAACTTTATCTTCGCCGGCTACCTGAAAGTTTTTCGATTCGAAACAGTTCTTGCCGCTAATCCACATATTGGCACGTTCGAAGCTGACAACTACGGTGTCGTTCTTTATTTCAATGCTTTTATAATAAGGACTTTCGCCATTCACGCCTTCCACTCCATACGTTTTAGTTAAAGCCAAAAGTGCCAGGCGTTCGCCTGCAACCTGTTTCTTTGCGGGATGGATACCTTTTTCCATTCCTGCATCCAATAATACAGCCATACCGCTGTTAGCTACACGATGTTCTACTTTTGCCTGTGCCTCCCGGAGATATGCCGAATTTATCACTTCCTTTCCTTTTTCGGTAATAATCCCGTAATCATACGGAGCTATCTGGCAATAATAGAAAGGAAAATCCCCCTGTTTCCATTCGGCACGCCAACCGTTAATCAATCGGGTAAACATATCAGCATACGTATGGGCACGATTCCAGTTATCTTCGCCCTGATACCAAATCACTCCTTTCATGGTCATACCGATTAACGGATGTAACATACCGTTATAAAGCACGGTCGGAGTACGGTTTTTAGATTTTATGTCGGCTTCCGTTTGAGGAATCTTCGCTTCCGGAAAGGCTTTCAGCCAGTCTGCCGTCATCCATGCTTCACAGGCGGAACCACCCCAGGCTGCTACAACTAATCCGACCGGAACATCTAATATTTCATTTACCAGTCTCCCGAAATAATAGGCTGTTGCACTGAAATCACGGACACTAACCGGATTGGCTTCTTTCCAGGAACCGATAACGTCATTCTGCGGAGTGAATGTAGAAGTACGTTTCACCGTAAACAGACGGATTTGTGGATTCTTGCTGTGAAGAATGTCCATATTGGCATTTTCTACCGGTTGGTTTTTGAATCCTTTCATCGGCATTTCCATATTACTTTGTCCGGAACAAAGCCAAAGTTCGCCTATCAGAATATTATTCAGTGTCTTTTGGGTTCCATCATCAAAGGTCACAGTATAAGGACCTCCCGCTTCGGGAGTAGCTACTGTCAGTTTCCATGCCCCATTTTTATCTGCTGTTGCTGCATATTGTTTTCCATTCCAACTAGTGGTCACTGTTACTTTTTTATAAGGAGTCGCCGTCCCCCAAAGGTTTGCATTGGTCTGTTGCTGCATCACCATGCCATCAGAAAAAATAGCCGGTAGCTTTACTTCTGCGTGTGTTGACAGGCAGGCAGCAAGCAGAAAACCTGCCAACATTGCACCTGTTTTAATAATTGAACTTTTCATACTTTAGCTATATTATAATGAATTGGGCACGGATTACATGGATTGCGCTGTTACTTTATGTAATACGATTCTCATAAACCGTGTAATCCGCGTAATCCGTGCCTTAAAAATCTATTTTATTCTGTGGTAGAAAAACTCAAAGGTCCGAGTAATCCTGCCGGAAGCAGCGTTTTCTCTGCCCTGCGATATTTTGCATTAGTCCAAATGCCATCAAACGGCGCTTTTCCTTCATCAGCTCCTGCCAGTGCATTCGCCCATGTATTTGTAACCTCTATTTCAAGCTCATTAATTCCTTTTTTCAAGGCACCTGTAATATCTGCACGATAAGGAGCTGTCCAGATTGTGCCACAATCTACACCATTCACACGAACAGTTGCCAAATTATAAACTGTTCCCAGATTCAGATAAATCTGTTGGTCTTTATTCGGTTTATTTTTCCAGCGAAAAGTGGTTTTATAGGTCGCTGTCCCCGAATAATAACGTATCTGTTCATCCGATTCTTGGCTCCAGTCGAAGAGTTTTTTTCGTGTGAGCGTTTTTTGGTTAGCTGCAAAAGTTATAGCATATTCCTTTGCTTCCAAAGCTATGTTTAAAGGGGCTTTGGCTATATCTTTTTTCTCCTTTTGCAGTTGGAGAGAGGATTCTCCATAGCCTTCATGTACTCCCTCCACAGGATATACGATGAATACGGACTCGTTAGGAGCCAATGTGAGAGTAACTTCCGTCCGGTTTCCATTGATACGATAGGAAGGATGAATATTCATCTCACCCGTCACCGGGTTCCAACATTCCGGTTTCTTACCGTTAATACGCATACTTGCAGTAAACGTGCGTGTTTCGTTCTTTTGATTGGCTACGAAATAGAGTTCACCAAGTTCGCCACGACGATGTGTCCAGGCGATATCTTCCGGCACGATCATGTCACGTTCCAAGCCATACACGGAAAAATCTTCTTCTGTATAAGGTAAAGAAGGCACCAAAATGCCAGCTTCTTTTAGTTCATTGATTTTCTTCTGCACTTCCGATGACAATACAGGTTCGGGATTCATAGGACGCGAAAGAGGTAGTACCAACACTTTATAACTTGCTCCACCCGGCAACGTTATTCGTCCGTTTTCTGCTTTCGCCAAACGAAGGATTGCATCTTTATTAAAACTATCGTATGCATATCCACGAAGCGGATTCACCCATTTCTCCGGATCAGCCATGTTAGCTGAATGAGTAACACCTACCGGGCGTACACGTAAAGGCTGTCCCTCATTGGCCAGACGGATGCGTTCACTTTCCACTCGTTCCGCACCGAAGATTCCCGGCAGAGAGGGAACCAATCGTTCCGGTAATATCGAACGTCTCGGCACTTCTTCACCTGTAAAGACTGCGATGTCTGTTACCGGATGTCCATATTGCAACAACGACTGGCAACGGGTAGCATATTCGGAAAAGGCTTTTGCCCCTTTATCCCACCAGGTCTGATCCCTTTGGAAGAATAGTCCGATGCCATCCAATGTCATGCCGGGCTTGCGGTCCAGCCAGGGATTATGTACATATACATGGTAGAAAAGGCGATTGATTCCTAATGCGTAATTACGATCCAACAAGGCTTTCAACATTCCGGGGTATTCATCCCACGTGCCACGCACTTCGGTGAATCCTTCAGCCTGAATAATATTCTTTCCGTAGATATGCGCTCCGCTAATAGCGTCGAGCATATCATTCGGTTTGTCATGTGTGGGACTGTTCAACCAAAATTCGCCCATTGGAAGATCTACTTTTTGATAATGTAGTAGACCATCGCTTACCATCGTCGGAGCTACACATTCTGCCGAGAACTGGCAATCATATTCTTTCGCACAGTCCGCCAATACCTGATAGAACACATCTACGATGAGTTCTGATATGGTAGTACGTACGTCTCGCAGAATCTTTTCACTTTGTTCGACACTTTCCATCGGAATACCTGCCAATAGAGGTAGATAAGGCATCAAATCGTAGCCACGACGTTTCTGAAATTCAATAGCGAAACGTTTATTCCAGTTTTGGCTGCCACATTCCCAACTGTCGACATGCATATATTTCAGTACGCGACGAGCTATTTCGGGATTGGTCTTTACAAATGCCTGCGCAAACCAGTTATCGAATTGCTTCCGTACCGTTTTCGGGTTAAACTTATCACATTCCAATCCTTTTCCACCTCCCGCTGTCGCATTGGTATGCCCGGTAGCTGTATGTCCCATGCGAAGTAATTTCCATTTTCCTTTGGGGAGAGTGGCGGTCAATGTTTTTCCATTCGAATGACCGGTATATCGCTTTGTTAGATTGATGACTTGTGAAAGTGAATAGCAATCCTGTTTCCCGACTTCCTCTTCTTTAGTCGCTTGAGCAACACGCCATACCAGTCCGACTTTTCCTTCCCATTGGTTCAGACGGGCTTCCCGGTGCAGGCGTAATTCTTTTATTTTCAGATTGGGCTTCCATTTGGCAGCATCCATATCTTCACTTCCCGGTTCGCTCCCTTCAGAAGCCCAGTAGAAACGGAAGAAACGGGCAGTAGTCGGAGGAATACTATGAGTTGAGTTCTCATCCGTATTCTGCCATCCCTGACGGGCAGGGACCAACTGCTTAACCAAACGATAATTCACTCCATCATCACTGGCCATTACTTTCAAGCGGTGTGCCTGATAATTATTACCATTTAAAACGATTTCGATGTTCCGGCAAGTGAAGGGTTGTTCGTATTCATACTGGATATAGCAGGGATATGAAGAACGGATCACTCCCGCCGCATCCATATTCACTGTTTGAGGTGCTTTTATATTTCCTGTCGTGGCTAGATTGACATAGGTAATTTTTGCCTGCATCTCGTCCGCTGCGTCTTTTACCGGCAAAGCGAATAATGCAATATCTTCATAATAGTTTTCATAGGCTTCCGGTTGTGGCAAGCAAATAGCCATCAACTTTCCTCCGTTTACAATCGTATCGCTCCAAACCACTTTCTGCATAGATTCTTCAGGAGTAATCCAAGAGCCTCCCGCCAATGCGAAACCATCACAGATGTGCATTCCCAATTTCAGTCCCAAACGATCTGCTTCTTCCATGCTGAAACGCACCATCTCCCACCATTCGGGAGTTAGCTGCTGCGCCTTGCCATCGTATTGGGCGCCTTCATGAATACCTTTAATCGGCATCAGATAAGTACCTCCTAATCCGGCACGTTTCATTGCCTCCAAATCGGCTGTAATCCCTTCTTTAGACACGGCACCATACATCCAATACCAAAAAGTCCAGGGTTTTGCTTCATCGGAAGGACTTAAGAATTGATCGCGAAGCGAGCGTGTTTGCTGTGCATCGGCAGGGCATACGGCTGTCCATGCTAATAGAGAAAGTGCAAATATTCGTTGTTTCAGTCGGCTTTTCATTCCAGTCTATATTTTTACTTATAGATAAGACGAAAAACATTCTGTTTTGTACTCACTGTATTTTCCTGACTCAAATTAAATTAAGCTATTTAATTTGTCAGATAGAATTGAAACGATAGTTTATCTATCTCTTCTGTAATAGTTCTTCAAACACTTCAAATACCCTTGAATATGAAGTGTGCGGATTGTTTATATCAATGGAGATATTTCTTTTATTCTTTTTTCGCGTGCCATACTTATCGTTTTTTAGAAATAAAAATACCGCCCAGCGTTGGTTTGGCGCCAAATTTCCCTGCATTATATGCATTGAGAAACGAAACGCCATTGCGGATATTGAAGTCATCAAGTGAAAACAGGTCTGTTGAACCATCATCCTTTTTTTCTGTAAACCAGACTACATCTTTACGTAAATCCTCGGTGTCTAATGATTGGAGATTATGCGTACTGAAAATCAGCTGCGAATAAGTCGAATTAACCAAAAATAAGTTGATGAAATGGGCAAATAAATCCGGATGCAGCGAATTCTCAAGTTCATCAACAGGTATGATAGCATTTCTTTCAAGCAATATATTCAGAATAGTTCCCAAACCATAATAGCGCACTGTTCCTGCTGATTCAAGTATATCAGGCAGGTAATGAACAGAAGATGTTCCATTGGCTACAATCGTATGTTCAAATATCAAATCCGTATCTTTTTTATTTTTCTCATTTTGTTGAACATCAAAACCGGATATATTAAAATCTGCACGGTGCAGTAAATCTAATAAAAAGGATTTATTCTCCTTCTCTGCTTCCATTTCTCCTGTTGTCCATGTTTTCAAATCCGTTTTGGGCAAGAGTATAGGTAACCACTGCTTCAAGAAATAGTTATAGACACGTTCTAATTCAGGAAACATAAAGTTAGCTGTAGCATAAGCTGAAACAACACTCATATTACTAAGCGTATTTACCTGCAACTTTTCCTGCTCGGCCACATTGAGTTTGACTTTGCTTCCTAATCGGATATGAGTGATTCCATTAATGGTCTCTCGGGAGAAAATTTCGGCTGGTTGCTTACCGGGATAATATTTAAGTGTTTCTTTTAGGACAGCACTATTATCTACTTCAAGATAATAGAGATGCTTCATATTGTTTACAAAAAAAGTCAATTCAAATACTCCACATTCTTTCTTTGTCGTATCATCCAAGAGAAACGGAGTAAACCCGATAGGCTGCATCTTGTTTATCTTAGGAGAAATGGCTATTTTTCGTATGAAGTCAAGTGCTAGCAACACGTTAGTCTTTCCTGAAGCATTAGCTCCATAGAGGATACCGAGTTTTAATACTTTCGTATCGTTGATAGTGGTACAGTAATATTCTTCTGAAACCTTATCTGCAGAGGCTTCAAAACTTAATATCTGCCAATCCTTAGCTGATCTGAAATTTCTAAATTTAAACTCTAAAATCATACTCCAATATATTAAAAATGCGACTATTTTGCAAATATAGCATTTTAAGCTATTTATTCCACATTTTAATCTATTCTTTTTTTAGCTATAAAAAAAGGTGCACCTCCTTTCCTACTCTCGGAAGAAGGTGCACCACACAAACAAAACAAACAATAGACGACCTTCACAGGCGGTATTTCATATATAACTCAACTAATTATAACTCAAATTCATTTTTAACGTAAATTCTCTCCCTGTATTCAGACGGAGTCATACCGGTATGTTCACGAAAGAATCTTGTCATAACAGAGTTCGACTGGAAGTTCGTGCGTGAGGCCACTTCTTTTATTTCAAGGTCAGAATCCCGTAAAAGAGCCTTTATTTCAAGAAGGGAGTAATCTATAATCCAGTCTTTTGCCGAACGACCGCTCATATCTGTAATTACCATTGTAAGATGCTTGGCGGACACACACATCTTTTTCGCATAAAACGCAACATCCCGACTTACGGTATGAAATTCGATCACCAAACAAAAAAAGTCGAATAAAAGTTTTTCCTTACGGGTGTATTTTACTAATTCGGCAGCTTTCGGATTTCTTTTATAAGCCACATATATATCCCAGTAGAAAACACGTAATAACTGCATGATAGACTCCCGTCTGAATAAGTTGCGGGGTAAGTTGATACGAAAAATCAAAATATTGCAAAAGTGAATGAAACGTTGGCACTCTTCATCGTATAGCGGAGTGCTGAAATTTTTCCGCATATAGAAAAAGAAATCAAGCGTAGGTATACATATCCCGCTTATTGTATCCATAAACAGGCTTTTGGGTACTTTTAGAAACGTCATTGAAAAGTCACTGCTAATCTCCGTGACAGAAGCCAGCTGAAAAGGGAAAATGACTACCAGATCATTGGAAACAATCCGTCGTTTATTACCAAAAACATTGAATAACGCACTTCCTCCCGTGCATATCCCATTTATCCCTTCTTCAAGATACATAGGATTTTCATCAAGAGGTAAATCGTCTATTTTAGTATAGACGTTAAACTCTTCTGTTTCCAATATATTATCGAATACTTTATCCTGCTTATATGGTTGGTTCTTTTCCATGGACTGCTATTTATCAATTATGTTGTTTGCCGTTATTTTTATCATACGGATGTCAGTCGTGCCATTTCGATTGAGCAAACTGTACCACCAAAGATATGGGAAAGATGTATAAAAAACTTTCTTTATCTTTCATCAAAATCATCAGTGCCAGGAAATATTCACCTTCATTAATATCAGGAACTGTCATATAAATCTTATCGTCCGAATATTTATGGATATCGCCACATTCTATCAACATTCTGTCATTGACGGAAGAGACAAGATATAGATTGGTACTTTCCCATGTCAACATATCCAGATTGTGACCGGTGATAACAATGGGAGCTTCCGGTGTAATGTTCCCATTACGCCTTTCATTTGAAGGATCATATATTTCTTTGATGACAGGAAACGGCGCTCCTTCAATCATTAATATTTCGGCTTTTATCGTTTTCATTTGATTGATCAGTTATTTTGTATCTTTTGTAAATGAATGAGCAAACTTATATTTCTATTCTATGGAATATCCCGGATGCAACGGAGATAATACTCCTTCTTTTCTTTATCGGAGTAACCTGTATTTAGCCCGTATCCTGTCATTTTATCATCAGCATATAATCGCATTGACCATGCATCTTTAGAATCTCCTCCTTTCTCCGTTGCAGACCAGTAATAAGTAAGATCTTTGGGGGAAAGAGCGAATGGTTGAAAACCGGTTGTTTCTTGAGTCTCCTCCATTTTTTTATAAAAAAGCAAAATCAATGCACATTCCCCACGCGTAGGTACCCGCCAAGTTCCAGTTTCATCCAGACCATCTTTCCCGCGATATGCGGCACATCCCCTGGTAACTGCAAAACTGGGAGTCGAATAAACGTTGCTGTTGGCACTAGTAAGATATCCGTTTGCCGTAGCCCAATCCATCGTTTGTGCTTTTGCTATTCCTTCGCTATTTACAATATCAGGTGAAACGAGAAAGTAACCGGACACCTTCCAGTCACATCCTCCTTCTTTTTGCCTCTCTGTATGCCGTGTCGTTCGGTATACAAAGACATCATTACCGTTTTCATCTTTTTCCTCTTGGGGATTATCATTCGAATCGTATTTATATAACTGAATATAGCTGCGGAAGTTGGTATTTTTGCTCCGGTCCTCCACCTTGTATTTCACCATTCCTTTATCATTGATTGCCGCATATTTATTCCCTCTTAAATCTGTATATATTTCTGTCGATTGAGAATATACTTTTAGTGGAATAAAAAACACAATACAAAATTTTATGACTGTTAATCTAAATATATTCATACTTCTTTTTCAATTTATATTGTTAAATTCTTATGGTCAATATGGAGTATCAGAAGGGGGAGGCACATCCCTGACACATCTATCTGAACCGGAGGTTCTTTCTGGAGTCGTAAGCTTACCACCGGAAGCAGTTAAGAAATAACAATAATTATAGGATGGTGTTATAAACTCTGTTGTCGAGGTTCCACCCCCAAGCCCCGGTAGAGCAGCCGCGCAAAGCCCTAACAACTGGTTTGACGCGGGAAGATACCATTTGAACTCTTCCTCATCAATTATCCCATTCCCGTTCTCATCTCTGTTTCTGTCATAACACGCTCTTGCGCTAAAAGTACTGGCAGGGTATTGATATTGATACAATAACACATGTCCGGACGCATCTTTCTGTGGAATCGGGACATAAGCGTCAACCCAATTTTGATTGTAAGTATTTTCCGCCAAATGCCGGGTCGCCGTTTTACCATTATCCATATTGTCTGTTCCATAGAGTAATTCTGCCGTTTTGATTCTCGCATAGCCAGTTCTTATAGTTCCCGGATTCACATCTGCCAATAACCGGGATGTAGTTCGTGAAGACATTCTAGTGTATACTAACCCCATATTGTAACTTCCATCCCCGTTTCTCTCTCCTCCTAAACGTCCAAGGTAAATTGCCGCCCGCTGGTCTAAACGAAATATATGTGAAGTTTGCAATGCCTCTCCCGCATCTCCATTTGTCGTGGTAGTTACTTTAATATATAAGGATCGTTTTCCTTTCGTAGCATCTGCACCGGGATCAGGAAAGTTCCCCTCTCCGTCATTAATATATTCATCATTATATAGATAAAACTTCAATTGAGTAGGGAGTATGGTGCTAGCCTTGATATATGTATCCAAAGGTTCTTTAGCATTATTATACGCATCTGTGTAATTGGAAGAAGAAGACAGGCGAAGCCAACTCTGTGTGGGATGTTGGGTACAGCTTTTATCTGTATATACACCCACTTCCACCATCCGTCCTTGAGTCTGGACAACTATCGGTCGGACCTCATAAGCTGCATCCAGATCGTATTTCTCACTAGAAGCGTTGTATGTAGCATCGAATTTACCTCCAATGACTTCCGCGTTATAACTGGCGTGAAACTCCACATACTGGCTGACAGAGTATGCCCTGATTCGCTCGTCGTTTTTCGCCGAGTTTATGTCCGCATTAATGGTGGTACGCAAATTATAAAAATGATTGGGTTCCACATCGAAGTTATTTGTATTATTATTTCCGATATACATTTGGTAAATTGCATACTCGCCAGTTGCCGATGTCAAGGTAGAATATGCCCATGCCTCTATCTGCATACCCAATATGGGGGCACTACCCGATGATACCCCATTGACCACTTTGTAATAGCGCTGGTTTTCACTTGCTATGCTTTCTACCGTCCCCTGACAATTCTGCGCAACATACCACGTTGCCGAATAGAAACCATTGGGATCGGGGGTATCAAATTTATCTATCTCAAACGTGACATAAGTATCCGTACCGGTATTCTTCTCGGGATTGGTGAGCCGCACTTTGCTGTTGACATTCAGTAATTTAAGACCCTGCAATTTGTAATTTTCCACTTCGAGTTTATAACGGAACGTAATGCGTGCCATCAACTTCTTTATTGCAATACCTCCCACAAAGCCGGCCGGTTTGTTATATTCTACCAAACCATGGTCACCTCCGTCGATGTCCATAACAGTGATACCCGACACTTCTCCGGCAAGCGGCACTTCATCATCTGCGGTGATAAGTGATTGGGTATGCCCTTCTACATTTATTAGATAATCAAAGCTCCATTTTTTGAGTTCATCAAGAGTTCTCACTCCACTCATGTCATAGTCAAGTTTGGGGCCTAAGACTAACAGGTATAAGGTTTGATTCTCTGCTACTACAAGGGGGACATCTATTGTCAACATATCATTTATAGCAGTCGCCGTATCACTCAACTTATGGGGATTACCATTCATGGAACCATCCTCATTAAACTGGAAAAGCCAGAGATTGTGTAATTTTGTCGTGCCATCGGAAACTCTGGTAGTTGCCGCACGTTGTTCTCGCTCCAATACGACTGTGAAGGATGAATCAGAGCTGTTTTCATTTCTCAAGAATGGCTTAACAGTAGTATATTCACTTGTCGATGTTGGTTCTTCGATAGGCGGAAGACTGACATTCAAACTAACCATAACCACTTTTCCTGTAGCATTTCCCGGACCGAACTCATTCAGGCCGTCTTTTGTACACCCTGTAAATGCCAGTGAAAACAAAACAATGCAAACTGCCCGAAAATACGTCTTATCATTGTTTTTTATTCTCATATTATATCTGCTTATCATCATATTTTTCATCCTTTTTCTTATTTGGTACCTTTCTGATCAATAGACAGACTGCTAATGGCAATACCTACTCCGGTCTCTCTCTCTAAAACGATATAAACCGTAATGCCGATAAGACTCGGATTTTTGTTTGCCGGGATTGTTATTGAGACAGGATAGCTATATGTATTCGATGCAGTCTCTACTTTATCACTGACACTTATTTGTTCGCCACTGTAAACAACTTGTACATACAAATTTCCCGCAGGTATGGGGACATCTGTAGGAGTAAGCTTGATATTTAGATTATAAGTGCCTCCCTCTTGAGGTAAAACGTCCAAAGTGCTTAATTCGGAACTGGCACGTAACTGATACCCGGCTTGTGAAATTGTGAGTAGTGTACTCTTTGTCTGTCCGTCCAATCCGATACCTTCCACCCTTACCCTAAACGAACGGGATGAAGTACTTTCTTTGCGTTTGACATATATAGGGATATTTTGGGTATTGCTGCCGTGTGTCGTATGTACGGCATCATTTCCGGATTCAAACGAGAAATCATCGGTAGTTGCCGTTCCCACATCCGTTCCTGAAGTGACAAGTGTAGCCGTCCAGTAAGGAATATTCGAATCAATACCAAAATAAGCTGTTTTACCGCTTTCCGTTCCCTGATAATCAGGGCTGATGATAATGCCTACTCGCATATAGCTTTCCGGTATTTCGTTGCGGACGCAACGAACCATATATCCGTTTCGTCTGTCCTTATCGGCTCGAAGGTTTGCAGTCACCGTCGGAGTACCTGAAAAATCAAAGAAAGAGGCGTTGTTGCTCCAGTAACATCCGGTAGTACCGTCTCCACGTGACGCACCGGATTCATCCCTGTATCGGTTGTGAGGGAATAACAGCCAATGGTACGAAAGGTATCCGTACGAACTTACTTCATTATTTGATGCCGCTATAATATGATTATATTCTTCAGGTGTAGCCATATGCCACTGCCCATTGTCTACGATTCCCATATCCCTGATTTGGGTTTCGGAAAGACCGGCGAGTTTGCATGGATCTCCCAAGCCCTGTTTGACTTGTTCAGGGGTGTTGCCTGCGGAGATTTCACCGCCAGCCAGGTAAGGGACATTACTCCATCCTGTAATAGTTAAGGGATCGTATGAACTGGGATACCAAAGTACATCGTTCAATGCTTCGGCAGTGGTAGGTGGAACGAAATTTGTGCCATCTTCAGTATCAGGGTCACTGTGCACGGCTATCAGGCTGCCGTATTTGAACAAGACATCCTTATATCCCGTCTCTGAATGATATGCTTTCAGTATACCCGAATAAACACTAAAATCATTCCATATATTCACATTTCTGGATGTATCGGCAACCGCGTCATAATCTGCCGCCTTGTCACTCACAATGACCAGCCCGTCGATAGGTTTCCAGTTGATGGTAATATCATGTTCCTCCATTGCCACTATTTCCGCATATAATCCCATTGCACCCATACCGGTAATGGTGGCGTATATCTGATAATGGTTGTTTCGTGTCAGATTATGGTTCTTAGGGGGATTCTGACCGATATTCAGCAGATAGATACAGTTCAATACTTGCGCACTTCCGTTTTTAAGCACGCATTGCGCGTCGATTTTAAGATAGGTTGCGTGTGATGCATTTTGAGGGTCGGACAATATATGTTCGGGAATATAGGTAGCGGGAGTTGTTATAAAATCTATCCCGTCTTGTATGGTGTAGTTATCTCCATTTATTGTATATGTACCATTATTATTGAGTTCGCCTGTTCCCGGGATAGTAAGGTCATCCGACCAAATATCTTCCGTATATGCCTGCCCTTCTCCTATAGGAGTGGCGACCGGCATACGACATACTTTAACAGTGAGCTTGGTTACTTTGAAATCTTCATCCGGATTAGTTATATTTTTAATAGCTGTAAAGCTGATGCGGGATACCATGCGGGTTACGCTAACAGGCAATTCCGTCATTTTAATATTATTAATTGTTACTGTGGCATTTTTTCCGTCGCTACGGGATTCCACATAGGCACGTATCACATTTCCATACATGGGCGGAGGAGCAATGATACCTACGGCAGAGAATGTCACTTTTTCTATTTTATTTTCCAGTGTAATAGCAGAGAGCTTTTCGGTAAGCTCCGATGTTTCATTGCAGATGATATAAATGTTGTTATATCCCCGTGCCGCTCTTATAGAAGCGGTGTATGTGCCATCGACATTTATGGAAGCATCAGAAACGTCGTTGTATACCAGCTCGTTCTTGTCATTAAACACAATTGCACGTACGGAATTTATGACTTCATCTTTGTCGGTGGTATCATTGCGCGTCCCCATTTTAATACTCATCGGTATCTTTTCTCCTTCGTAAATACGTGCGCCTGTTACTTCGTTCTCTTTTGTACAAGAGTAAGTAAACAGGGCAAACATTGTTAAAAGAAGGACATTTGCCGAAAATTTTATGTTGATAGTTATATTCATCCTTAATCGTGCCATAATTCCACTTCAAAAAACGATTTACATATCTGTTGGTTGGAACCAGTAGGTCCAATTATTGATGGTTATACTCAATGCAATGTAGCCATTCTCTTCCTTATCTCCGATTCGAATGTTGATATCCCATTCGTATCTGCGGTCGAGGTATTCTTGATCGCCCATCATTTCCGGTTTGCTCATCAACAGGTAGTCAATAAGGTTTATAGTTGTTTTTCCTCCGATGTCTATCGTTTTTCCTGACGCTTTTTCGGTGATAGAAAAAGTCATGTCAGCATCCTTAATAAATCTAAGAGTATGAAGGCGGGTTTGTAGGGCGGTCTTACTGTCTTTCTCTTCAACTGAACAAGGATGGTAAATTATATTCTTGCTGCTCTCACCTACATTATTTTTATAGTCATAAGAATTGTTTGCAGTTATTAGTTGTATGTCATATTTTGAAGCATCCACCGGATTATTTCCTCGTATAATGCCTATCGTTATATCATTAGTATTGCGCACCAAGCTGACGTTTTCCGTATTACTGATATTTTCCGAAGAAAACATTAATAGAGGACCGCTATGCCATAATGCATCAAGATGGTTGTTACTTATGTTGTTTTCCGGCTCATATTTCAGCGTTAATTTATTTATTGGATCACCTGTATCCATTGTCGGAAGCTGATAGAATTTATCCGTTTTTCCAGCCCATACAACAGCTGTACAGCCTTTCAAACGATATGGTATCAGCATACAATAGTCCGGACTTTTTAGCGAATGGCCATTATCAGTAAGTGTCTGTATATATTTTCCTTGCGTATCGAACACGAAAACCTTTACTTCTTCCACCTGTTCGGCGAACCAGTCTTTATTTGCCATGTTATAGTCATATCGGAATTTTAGAAAGAGGTCACATTGATCAAGGTCGTCATGAAGGACATCGCAACCGGTAATCCCTGCCACTATAAAAGCGGCAAGGATTATTTTGTATTTCTTTATGTGTCTTTTAATTCCCATTTATCAATGCAAATCAACACCTTGTGTCCAGTAAGTCCATGGATTGATAGTGATTTTTACAGAAAGGTAAGCATCTGATTCGTCATCATCAGTTCCCGGAGGTGTAGGATTAGTGGGATCAGGGTCAGACGGATCGGGAATCCACGGTGTTCCGGGACCGCTCACGCTCTGAAGGTCAAGGTGATACCAGTTATTGCGCACTACTCCGTATCGGCCTAAAGCCATCTTTTCGGTTACATTCTGATCGTGACGGATCAGGACATCGTAATAGCAAACAGATTCATGATAGTAACGCACGGCACAAAAACGTCCGATGATACCAGTTTTCGCAGTAAGTCCGTTCGCTTGAAGGTTTGTAATAAAATTGTCTATAGTGCTTTGATCGGCATCTCCAGCCACGAGCTTTGCTTTCTTTAAGAATATAGGTAAGTCTGTTTTTAGTCCGCCACTAGGAGTGTTTTTATATTCAGTTTTAAGCTGTTCTAATGTATAATAGTTTCCTTTCCAAGAAAAATAGCTACTATTTTCAGTCAAACTATTAGGAGTGTACTGTGCCTTTACTACCACCTTGGTAGTGAATCCTAATTGTTGTGCCTTAGCTTCCATTGTATTTTCAAGACAATACAGACTTGTTCCCTTACTCTGTGCAACAGCAGGCATCTCCTCACTTTCGCTATCTATATTTTTTAGATAATTGAAAGCTGCATCCATATTAGTTTCCATAGTACTATTATCACTAATATCAGGTTGTTCGCTCTTTAAATAGTTCTTATCCCGACGATAAACCGCTCCAGGCGTGGCATTATCGTAAGTGATAAGTTCGCTATACAGTTTCACACTTTTATTGGTAACGCTTAATTCCCAACCGCCAAAAGTAAATTTGGCACCGTCAGGTTTTGTAGAAAAAGGATCCTTAACCGCAAGTTCTACTTTTGCACTCAATCGATCCACAGAGATTTCTGCAGGATGGTCTTTTGCTTCTTTTTTTGCCGCATCTATTTTGTCTTGGGTATATCCATCCGGCTTATGCACCGTTACTCCCATCAATGCTCCTTCTATGCCAGCTCCTTCGCCTGCACTCGCCATCATGAAATTATCATTGGTAGCGATGTTGGCAATAACTGCTTCAATAGCAGTGTTAATTGCAGACCAAGGTTTACCTTTTACAGCATCCGTAGTTAAATTCCACCCTTTGCTCCCGTCGGTGTAAGGATTGATAACCACAAATACTTTTTTTGTTTTCTCTGGTACTAATTTTGCATCGCTAGCTACAGCTTCCGGGGTCCCTGTTCCACCGGATTCTCCTCCGCTATTCCCAACGGTCAAACCATCAAAATCAGCCACATCAAGGCACACATCATCCTCGTCAAATAATAAAACTTTGACGGCCCCTGCTTTACTTTCCCCAGAACTTCCCGGTTTTTCTTCTACATTCACTGCTCTTGAAGTAGCTGTGTGACTTTGCAGCGAAAGCGACAGATACGCTTTGCCATCCAGTTCACCACCCGGAATATTCCCTTCCCGGGCATCTTCACTACTACAGCCGGCAAATATAAAAACTGCCAATGTAGATAATAGAAAACTTCTTGTTTTCATCATTGTTAAATGTTTAAATGTTGTAAATAAAAAGATAATTATAATATATAAAAAATCAATAATCTAGTTTACTCATCAATTCGATATTCTCTTCTTTTTTGGCTAATTCCTCCAGATTGAGATTTGCTTGTTTCAATCCGGATTCAGCAGCCTTATTTAGATGTAACTTTGCTTGTTCATAGTCACCTCTTAGCAGATGTAATACTCCCACGGCATTTTCGTATTCCGGTGTGGAAGTCTCTGCTCTCTTTAAGTATTTTTCTGCCAAAAGAGTGTCTTTACGTGAAAGTGCAGCCGAAGCGGCATTCAGATTGGCAATCTTATCATCAGGAAAGACGCTAACGGCTGTTTCAAATAATTCGATAAACTCCGGTGAACCATTTTTGTAAGTTAGAGCGACCAAATAAATTTCATTTAGGCTCAAATTTTGTGGCCGACTATGAATCAGCACTTTTGCCTGTTCTATATTAAAATTCTGAACATCGTACTCTATTTTACAGATCGCTTTACGCAGATGTGGGTAATACTCACGCAACATAAACCGATAAGGATTGCCCTGTTTATATAACATCAACGATTTCTTGCGACTGGTATTCGTTCGGTAGTTTATTTCAACTGGTATGTGATCTATAATATGAAGAATTCCATCCTTTTCTGCCATGTCAGACCCTGCAACCATTTTACGTAGTCCTTCCCAGTTTTCGCCACCATATTCCACCTTGTATAATTCTTTAGAGAAAGGGAAACGAGGGAGAAGGTAATTAACAAGTGCCTTTGCACGTCTTTCGGAAAGCTGTTTGTTAAAAAGGACAGCACCCTCCGGTGAAGCATAACCAATGACTGATATTCCACGAATGGTAATGGCTGTATCATTTTTCACTTCGGCAAGCATGGAGGATATCTTTTTTAGTTCAGTCGGATTATTCATATAGTCCGGTTTAATATCGGTTTTTGATACGACAAAGTCCAGAAATGCTTCACATGACATCTCACGACTTTTGACTGGTTCAACTTTTGGCTGTACGTAACTAATATGTGGAGTGATTTGATAAGGGACGGGAAGTTTCTCCAAAGTAACAGCACTAAAAAGAGGAATAGCTGATAGTAACCTGCCTGGCCTGCAACAGCCCATCACTTCTTTCTTTACATTCAGATATGCATCCTTCATCCATGGCTCGAATGGAATTATCAACGAGTACCGAATCTGTTCTTTTCCAGTCATTCCATACCCTTTTAATATGGAGTATGGAGCTTCTGACTGGTAAAAAGCACGTTCCTGCGTATTCATCAAAGCAAGTTTACGTTTCAGATTCTGATAGTTCTTACGACCTTTAATGGATATTTCCGGCAATTCCATCTGATGGTTTGCAGCAATCAATACTGGTATCAGTTCTATAGAATGATTGGAGCTGACTTGTATATTATCAAAGTTGTAAAGTATTTGAATATGTAATGAATCTCCCGCTTGCTGTAGTTCAAGAGCTGTTGGCTGTATAATTCCTGTATACCATTTCTTGGGATTTTCTTCTCCGTATGATAAAGAAGAAATGGTCAGGAATATGATTAACAGGTATAGGAATGATTTTAATTTTGCCATGGTTGTATTATTTTATAAGAAATATAAGTGAGATTGCAGCTTTAGTTGGTCCAAAATAGTTGCGGTTTTCTGTTCCGACCTTTTCACCACAAGTCTCACACCGGAACTTGTCATAATGTAGCCGCACATATCCTGCACCTATATTTGCTTCAAGGCTCCAACGATTACTAAGAAGGAAGTGATAACCATACGAGATGCCTCCTCCTGCTCCCCATCCTTCATATCGGTAATGGCTGGAATTATCCCCGAATAAAAGTGGCAAGTGATGACCCGCTATGTTATATTGTGTTCCTATTATATGTATTCCCCAAAAATGTCCGCTAAATCTTTCACATGTCCAATAACGATATTCCATTGTACCGAGCCAGTGCACCAGTTTTTTATTTGAAGATGCTTTATTGGGTGTAAACCAGTTAAGTCCAGCGCCAAGTTCTATTATAGTACGTGGAGAAAGTCCCCACTCTACTCCCAAGTTAGGAGTACCTGAATATGCACCGTAGAACAGGTTTGTTTTTACTGCTACCTTTTGGGCCGAACATTTTAAAATGCTTCCCCAACATATCAAAAGTAGAATTGCTATATATTGTATTTTCATCAGATGCGTATATTGAATATTTTGCTTTTGCTTGCGTTAATAAAATGATTATCGGATGCGAAATTACAAAATAAATATATATTAAAGTAAAACGTTCTGAAATTGCACATGGATTCCGAAGTTTCGTCCAAAATAGTTCTATAAATCACTAAAATGAGGGTTAGATAACTATAAAAAGGACTTATCGGATAAACATTGTTAAATTATTATTCAACTTATTCAATTATCTTTTGTGACATACTAAACGTTTATACACGCGCAAAACAAACGATGTGTAAGGGTGGTTATTTATATTTACATATTACTTGTGGTATTTCAACTATGCGTTTTGAAAGATCAGAATATTACACCTAGTTTTGTTCCCGGATTTTAAGGAGCCATCCGTTTCTTTAAAAGGAACAAGGCGTTCCTCGGTGAGAAACAGGTCGTTCCTTTAAAAGGAACGGCTCCTTGGTTTTAAACCAAAAAACAGTATCTATAATACACTGTATATCAATTTATTATAAAAAGAAGAATTCCGTCCCGATAACCATGGGAATATTCTCAATAAACCAAACGGAATTCACAGTCTAAGGGGCTGTATATACATACTTTTTTATTACAAACTTAAAAAAAATCCCATGGTTACAGTTACAATTAATATCAAGCCATATTTGGCTGGATATATGTATGTCCGATATCGACAAAGTTTAGAACCCGATCCAGAGAACCAGTCTCATTCCTCCTCTCCTTCTTCTTCCAAACGACTTATCCCTATCCATCTCTCCCACATTACTCCAGTTTATCACTTCCTTCATCAACTATCTGTCCCTCATCCGCAAAATACTTCATGGAAAGAAATTGGAAATATTTGCTTTGTACTGCCCAAACCGCGTAATGGGAAGAATCCGGAAGTCTATAACTATATCGGAAACGATAGTGCATTGATTATAGAAAAGGAAATAGAAACGGAGATGAAAGCGGAATTATACTCCTTTCTATTGGAAAATAAGTTCAATAAAGGAGTGATGTTTAAAAAGTCAATAGAACAATTCGTAGAGCACTACGAAATGGTAGGACTGGTACAGGAAGAAACGCTGATGAGGGCATTTCAAAGATGGAGGAAATTGGTGAAAGAAGAAAAAGCTATAAAACTATAATGAAAGTATATTGATTTTGATTTAATATTCCATAAGGAAACGTGATATACTATACTAATTAATTGGAAGAAAGAAGGAACTTTTCTATCTTTGCTAATATTAATCTTTTTCGCTAATGGATTAAGATAAGAAAGGAGAAAATAATATGACCCTCAAAGAAAAACAATTAGAGTTTATTATCTATTGTATAGAGAATACAGCTGAACGGTTAGGACGCTATAGTGCGGATGTATATAATAAACTAAAAGAATTAGGTGCTATAGACGGCTATATAAATGCTTTTTATGATACTTTGCATACCCAAGGCAAAGCCTACATAGTAGATTCTTTATTAGAATATATCTATCATCGTGATCCACAATGGTTACCGAAAGATTATCGTCCTTTTCAAGTTTCGACACAGCAAAAAGGAGATAAGTCATGTTAACTGTTTATCATGGTTCTACTTACCGTGTAGAACAACCATTAGCTGGAGTATGCCGACCAAATCTTGATTTCGGAGTGGGCTTTTATCTTACTGATTTAAAGGATCAGGCTATTCGTTGGGCTCTTCGCACAGCTGATATTCGCCATGAAAAAAGTGTATGGCTCAATATTTATTCATTGGATATAGATGCCTGCCGTAACTCTTCTTTTCATTATTTGCACTTTACCACTTACGATGCACATTGGCTGGATTTTGTTGTAGCATGTCGACAAGGGAATGTTATATGGCAGGATTATGACATAATAGAAGGCGGTATAGCAGATGACCGTGTGATACGTACTATTGACCTTTATATGCGTGGTGATTACACTCGTGAAGAAGCGTTGTCACGTTTGATTCATCAAGAGCCTAACAATCAAATTTGTATTACGAACCAAAAAGTAATTGATGAACACTTACATTTTGTGGATGCTATACTTTTGCCTTTCCCATCTCTCTCAAAAGAAATCCCCAATGCTGATATTGTAATGCAAGGCAAATATTACAGCATTGTAGAACTTCTTGCTACCCGTCTGCATATTTCCAGTCTACAGGCACTTGATATATTTTATAATAGCGAAAGCTACCAGCGCATTGTCCACCGACTTGGAGATCTATATCTCATGAGCGATGCATATATTGTAGATGAATTAATGAGAGAGCTACAAAAAANANAG
>NZ_GG774802.1:60915-79342 GCF_000163675.1 Bacteroides sp. D22
TCTTTTTTGTAGGTTAGAATATTCTATATAAGAAAATATTAGATATTTATCGCTTAATGATTTCTGAATAAAATATGATACTGTGGATTATAACCAGCGCACAAACTTCTTAATATACCAATTCTTCACGATCTGCGTCAAAATGCAATAAGAGAGCAAAATCCCAACCAGCCAGGGGAAATAGCTCAAAGGAAGAGCTGTCAATCCGATGGAACGCCCGAAAGCGGTGAAAGGAATAAGAATACCTATTGCCATGATTAAGAAGGTCAGTCCCATCACAGGCCATGTGGCACGGCTTTGTATGAACGGTATCTTGCGGGTACGTATCATGTGGACAATCAATGTCTGTGATAACAAACCTTCCACAAACCATCCGGTTTGAAACAGTGTCTGGTGTTCGGGGCTGTTGCAGCTAAATACGTACCACATGACCAGATACGTGATAATATCAAAGATAGAACTGATGGGACCTACATAAATCATAAAACGACTTAGATCGGACGCATCCCATTTACGGGGTTTCTTCAGGAACTCCGGGTCCATACGGTCAAAAGGAATGGTGGTCTGCGATATGTCATACAACAGGTTCTGGATCAATAGATGTATCGGCATCATGGGCAGAAACGGCAGGAATGCACTGGCAAACACCACACTGAACATATTCCCAAAATTGGAACTGGCAGTCATCTTTATGTACTTATTGATATTGCCGAATGTCTTTCTTCCTTCGAGCACTCCGTCTTCCAATACCATCAAATCTTTTTCCAACAAGATAATATCTGCGCTTTCTTTGGCTATATCCACAGCAGAATCGACTGATATACCAATGTCCGACTGACGCAATGCACCTGCATCATTAATTCCATCTCCCAAGAACCCTACCGTATTGCCTTGCTCCTGCAACAGAGAGATGATTTGCGTCTTTTGTAATGGAGTCAGTTTTGAAAATAAAGTGGTATCCTTTACCGCTTCTTTCAATGCTGTTTCGTCCATATTTTCTATTTCTATCCCGGTAAGAAAATGACTGGTATCAATTCCTACCTGTCGGGCAATCGCTTTCACTACGACATCATTATCTCCCGATAGAATTTTCACTGCTACTCCATGCGCATATAATTGTTCGATGGCTTCGGCAGCAGAAGGTTTCGGAGGATCAAGAAAAGCAAGATACCCGATCAGTACCATTTCTTTTTCATCTTCGATGGCAAAATTACAATCTTTCTCGATAAAACTTTTTTGGGAGACTGCCAATACCCTCATCCCCTGCTGATTCATATCTTCACTAATCATCTTTGCTTTGATTTTCAATGCATCA
The DNA here is from genome assembly GCF_000163675.1 of Bacteroides sp. D22. Classification (NCBI taxonomy): domain Bacteria; kingdom Pseudomonadati; phylum Bacteroidota; class Bacteroidia; order Bacteroidales; family Bacteroidaceae; genus Bacteroides; species Bacteroides sp. D22. The sequence continues at coordinate 62,231 of NZ_GG774802.1, forward strand.
GTCAAGGGATGAATCTGCCCGTTGAACTCGGCATAGGAACAGACATCGAGAACCTCTTCTACCGCTCCTTTGGTGATGATTTGCCGCTTTCCCTGCCTGTCTTCTATTACAACAGACATTCTTCTGCGCGTAAAGTCGAAAGGTATTTCGTCCACTTTGGTATAGTCATCCTTCAGATGTTCCAGGCTCAAATCTCTTACATGGGAAAGAATCGCTTTATCCATCAGGTTCCTTAAACCGGTTTGGAAATAACTGTTGAAGTAAGCATGACGAAGAATACGTTTACTGTTGTCGTCACTGCCATCTGCATTGATATATTTTTCCAACACGATTTTATCGCAGGTCAATGTACCGGTTTTATCAGTACAGAGTATGTCCATCGCTCCAAAATTCTGAATGGCATTGAGATTCTTTACGATTGTTTTCTTTTTGGACATGGCTATCGCTCCTTTGGAAAGGTTGGCAGTCACAATCATCGGTAACATTTCCGGAGTAAGGCCAACCGCAACGGATATAGCGAATATGAAAGCTTCAAACCAATCCCCTTTCGTAAAGCCATTCACGAAAAACACAAATGGAACCATAACCAGCATGAAGCGAATCAATAAAAAACTAACCTTGCTAATGCCTTTGTCAAAAGCTGTAGTGGCACGATGTCCGACCAGGCTTTTTGCAATAGTACCCAGATAGGTTTTGTTCCCCGTTTCAAAAACGATTCCTTTTGCCGCACCACTTATCACATTGGAACCCATATAGCAAATATTGTCCAATTCAATGACACTTCCTTTTCGGAACTGCTGTCCCCGTACCTCCGGAAACTTTTCTATCGGTTCGGACTCTCCTGTCAATGAAGCCTGACTGATGAACAGGTCTTTCGAATCGATGATCCGAATATCAGCGGGAACCATGTCCCCGGCTGCCAAATACACGATATCCCCCGGGACGAGTTCCGTAATCTCGATCTCTTCTTCATGCTCTCCCGCACGTTTGGCGAGACATGTGTTTTTTACCATTTTCATTAAAGAATCCGTAGCCTCACTTGCTCGCCATTCCTGCCAAAAACGCAGGATAGCACTGAACAGCACCATGGATGAGATGATAATGACTCCCGTCCATTCCTGCTCTCCGGGATCGGCCATCAATACATCCAAAAATAAGGATATTATGGCGAGTCCGGTCAGAACGCCAATGAAAGGATTGATAAACGTTTTGATAAACAGGATAAACGGATTCTTTTTCTGTTCATGTACCACTTCGTTTCTTCCATAAACGGATTGTCGCTCTTGCACTTCTCCCAACGTTAATCCAAGCTTTGTTGTCTGTAAGTATGAATAGATTGACTTACCGGGTTGTGTGGCAACCAAAAATACTTTCTCTGAATTGAATATGTACTGTGATGAACGCAGTTTTTTCTTCCATACCATACTCTCTAATTTTTTTTAAGTTACTAACTGCATTTGTTAATTCGATGCAAAAGTAAGGAAGACTTCACCGGGAAGCTGTTAGAGAATGATTAGAGTGGTATTAGAAAGCTATTAGAATTTCTTAAATATGCGGAAGTTTCACCACAAAAGTAGTGCCCTCATCCTTATGGGAAGATACGGTCAGTTCGCCTTTGTGAAGGTGGATAATCTTCTGTGTCAAGGCCATGCCTATACCATTTCCAGGAGCAATATGTTTGTTCTCTCCACGATAAAACAGTTTAAACAGGTTTTCTTTATCCGTATCAGACATACCTACACCGTTATCAGACAAACGAATGATTGCCCATTGCTCCCAATAGGCGATCAGGACTGATGAAGCCCGGTTGGAAGAGTACTTGCAGTTATTTTCTATCAGATTCACAAAAGCGGTGGTCAGTAAATAGCTGTTTCCGATTATTGTCAGCACATTATCTTCTTCGGCTTCCTGCTCAAATACTAATTCGATGTGATAATCCGGATGAGCTTTTAGTACCAGCTCTCTGGCGTCCAGCAACAGTTCGTCCAGACGGACTTCTTCCATAGTTATCTGTTCCGACTGATAGTCAGCTTTTGCCAGATTCAATAATCCGTCGATCAGATTAACAATCCGACGCGAATCTTGCAGTGCATTGCCGATAGCCATCTGATATTGTTCGGAGCTCCGTTCTTTCAATAAAGCTAAATCCAATTCGGCTGTAAGAGCTGCCATGGGGGTACGCAATTCATGAGATACATTACTGACGAACATCTTTTGTGAATTGAAAGACTTTTCCAGGCGTTCCAACAATGCATTGAATGTCGTACTCAATTCTCCCAGTTCATCCTGTTCATTTTTTACGGGTAATCTTTTATCAATATGCGATGCTGTGATTTTCTCCGCTTCTTTCACTATATTACGTATCGGTTTTAAAGTGCTTCGAGAAAGGATATACCCCACAACCACTAATACGCTCAATCCACCGATAAATAGGAGAATAAGCATATTTCTTAGCGCATCTCGGTTGGCGTATCCGTAACCGTCGTAGGCTGCGGCGGTAACCACATAGTCTTTGCCCTCAAACGGATACACCAGTCCTATAGCCTGATATTCGTCCACATAGAAATTGATATTCTTTCGCTTCAGGATACGTTTTATCATCTCCGGCGTTTCTTTAACAATATCGTTTTGCAGAGCATCGTGATATAATATTTTAAAATCTGTTGTATAGACAGCAACCTCTACTTCATTAATAAACTTCTGATTATTCAGGTAAATAGACTGCATGGTTTTGGCATCTACTTGATCCTTAAGGAATAAATGTGCTTTGGTTATAGCTTCACTTTGAAGATTACGAAAGAAAGCATTGCTACGCGAATGTTCACTTACATAGTAGACAGCCATCACAAAAACAAAGAATACCGCAGCTGTAAGCCCTGCATATTGTAGAGTCAACGTTGTCCTGATCTTCATAATTTATCAGTCAGTATGAAACCCATTCCAGCTTTGGTATGAATAAGTTTCGGTTCAAAATCCCGGTCTATCTTTTTGCGAAGATAGTTGATATATACATCTATGAAATTCGTTCCTGTATCAAAATGGGTGTTCCATACTTTCTCCGCTATTTCAACCCTGCTTAATACTCTTTCGGCATTTTCTACCATATATAACAGTAAGTTGTATTCTTTAGGAGAAAGTTTAATGGATATGCTGTTTCGTTCTACGTCTTTACGTTGAAGGTCAATACGCAAATCTGCATAGACAAGTTCCTGCGGTAATTCCTGAGCATTACCCGCCACACGTTTCAATAGCACTTTGATTCTGGCATTTAACTCTCTGAAATCAAAAGGTTTCACCATGTAATCGTCTGCACCGGCATCGAAGCCGTCCAGTTTATCATTCGTCGATCCTAATGCCGTCAACATCAATATAGGAATATTGGGATTGGTTTTGCGAATTTCTTTCGCCAGTTCAAATCCGTCCATCTTAGGCAGAACAATGTCGGATATAACCAGATCGAATGTATGCGTCTGAAAAAGCCGTAAGCCCATCAGTCCGTCATAAGCCACCATTGTCTGATAGCCATTTTCTTCCAGTCCGTTCATCAGCAAACTTGCAACCCGGGGTTCATCTTCTATAATTAGTATTGTGTACATAGGAAAGAATTCATTAATCTGAATGTATAAAACGAAACAAAAATAATGATTATTCCCCACTTATAGCCTTTTTCCTTGAAAAATCGGTGAGAAGGCCAAATAAAAAAGGTACCCAACGCAATGTGGATACCTTTATATGATTCATTTACATAAACCGGAAAATGACTCGTCCGGTTTGTGGACCATTTACCCATTTCGGTTGTGAAGAGGGACCACACAAATCGGTGGAGTTTACTTTATTACGTACCGGAGGAATCACGTTCAGGACAGAGATTCCGCTTTCGGGAAGAGTATAAAGTAAACGGTCGCGGCCATCACGAGGCTGATATACTCCGATATACGCGTCGGGAGCTTCGTTTGTCAGACTGATAGTGCCTTCTTTCGTTTGGATATTCATCCAGGAAACATCACCAAAGTATCCTTTGAATTCGGGATATGTGAAGGTCTCACCCGGAATAGGATCGTTATAGTCGTTTTCCCAAACATCGTATTGTGTTCCGTGAATACGGTTTTGCCATACACGGTAAGGTCCGGCACCCAGCCAGCGTTTGCTGATTACCTGATCTTCAGGATAGTCGAAACGAATACCCATCAAGTCTACGACACCGGAGAAATTGTAGGTATAATCCAAAGCCAGTTCTCCACTCGGGTTAATTGTCCATTGGGCTTTATCCAGATTGCCTAGTTTATAATTGGCGGTAACAACCAGATTACCTCCGTCTTCTTTCACATCCAGTTTCGTAAATACGGCAGCATCAGGGAATTCGCTGTATGTGCGGTCTTTTTCTTTTGCTTTCTCATCATCATGGTTATAGAACTGATCCAATGAGCGGTCTGCACGACGGGCTCCAATGAAACGGGGGCCATTGGCGAAACTAATCTTACGGTTATCTACAGATACCCCTTTCAGTTGTCCGTCTTTCTTTGAGAAGATGAATGTACGCTTATTCGCTTTCACAGTAAGCTCATTTTCTGTCTCTGTATAAATAGGACGACTGGACAAGGGAGAAAGCTGTTCTGTCTGCTGATTCAGTTTGTTGACCGGGAAAGTCCAGCGCCAAAGTTCATGGCCGTATGGATCGATTGCTGTCAGGAAGAGGGCGTCTGCATTGGGGAGGATATTTGTTTTTATATCCAAAATGCCTGCCGAGTGAGCAACCACGTCACTGCCTTGCACTTCACCTTCTTTCAACACTTGAATAGTAGCATTGGACGCATCTGTTGCCAGCGGGAATTTTACTTGCTTCCAAAGGAAACGGCAAGTATTCAGATTCAGATAATCGTAACGGTTTTCTACGGAGAATTTGCCATCAAATTGCTTGTCGATAGAAGTATTCATGATTTGTACCGGACTCCATAACTGCTTGATAGTGTAGTAGCTACCCTCCTTTTCGTGATGTGGCCCTACAATACCGTCTGCTCCAAAGTTTCCCTGGTTATCAATGAATCCGTCCATATCTACACGCTTCACACCTTCGTCTGCCAATACCCAAAGGAAGCCACCGATACAACGGGGATGCTTGCGCATCATTTCCCAATAATCGTATAATCCGGCACCATGGCCGCCATCGTACAAACCATGCAAGAATTCCGTAGGCATAAAGATTTCCGGTAAGCGCATGTAGTTCTGGCTTTCTCCGTAAGAACGGTAATGCATAGTTTCAAAACCGGAGAAATTACCTTGCGGGTGAATAACCGGACGTTTCTGGGGATCGTATTTATGAAACTCTCCATCCAGTTCGGTATTCCATCCTTTTTCATTACCATTACTCCACCAAATAATAGACGGATGATTCACGTCACATTCTATCATGCCTTCAATCAGACGTACTCCGGTGGGGGTATCATACTTGCCATGCCAGCCTCCCAATTCATCCATCACATAAAGTCCGAGAGAATCACAGGCTTCCAAAAATTCCGGGTCAGCCGGATAGTGGCTCAAACGGACAGAATTCATATTCATGCCTTTCATCAAAAGAACATCTTCGATATTCTTCTCTTTACTCAACGTACGGCCACTTTCAGGACGGAAACTATGGCGATTGACACCACGTACATTGATACGTACTCCGTTTATATAAAGTCCGTCGCTTTCGCGTACTTCAATTGTGCGGAAACCAAAATTTTCTGTTTCACTATGCAAAACCTTACCGGTCTTATCCAATAGAGAGAATTGCGCTTTATAAAGATTCGGAGTTTCCGCTGTCCATAATGCGGGGTTAGATACATTCAGTTGCAGGGAAGTCCAGTCGCCTCCTGCTTTTACGGGTACGGTGGTTTCCGTTATCTTTTTCCCTTTTTTATCTAAAATCTGTGTACGGATGCTCATTCCGTCATTAGAGATATTTGTGTAACAGTTGGCTCGGAAAGTTCCATCCATCTTTGCGTCAATGGCAATGTGCCGCAGGTTTACGGCTGGTTTCACCTCCAGGAATACCGGACGGAAGATACCGCCGAAATTCCAATAATCAGCACGACGTTCGGCAAGGTTCACACTGGCATTTTCACTCTCTTTGGCAACAGTGACTTCCAATAAATTCTTTTTGCCATATTTCAGGAAATCCGTGACGTTGTATGAAAAACGATAGAAGGCTCCCTGATGTTTGGAACCCACTTTGCGTCCGTTCACTTTTACTTCCGTATCTGTCATTGAAGCTTCGAATACAAGATTGACCTGTTTACCGCGAAACTTTTCCGGAACTTCAAACTCGTACTTATACATACCTTTTTCATCGGCAACGCCTTCAGGAAATGGCTTTCCATAGAAAGTGATCCCATACTGATAAGTGCCGAAGCCTTGCAATTCCCAACAGGAAGGTACGCCGATTTTCGTCCATTTGCCGGAATTGCGTCCGTTGGTACAAAAGAAGTCCCATTCAACCATATCGTCGCATCCGTGACCGGAGAGATATTGCCTTTCCGTTTGTGGAAGGTTTTGAGCAGCCAGGGTAGTTGCCAACGCTAAGGTCGATAATAAAGTGGTTACTTTTTTCATTGTTACTTTTATTATTGTGTTAGTTATTTATTGCTATTATTGTTTACTACTGATACGGAGATGCAACGTATGTTCTTTTTTCTCTATGGCATATTTCTTCAATACACCCGGTCCGCAACTACTGTTTCCTAATCCAAGTACGGCAGCATCCATACTAAGAATAACTTCTGCACGTGGTTTTAAATCGCAATCGTGAGTTTCTTCATAGATGTCTTGTACGGTGTAATGCAGGGCAGATGCAGAAAATGCGTTTTCTACCGCGTCAACACGAATGCCTTTATTCTGTTTGTCGGTCAAGGTAAGATAATGCACTTCCTCTTTGTTTCCACTGTCCTGCGGACGTGGATAATGTACGTATTGGTCTGCAACGCTTCCTTTCCAAAGCCCTATCATAGCAGATGTTTTGCGGTCAGGATAGTTATCCTGTGGTCCTCTGCCATACCAGGTAAATGTATCATAAGCAGGCGCCAGACAGAATGCGATTCCTAAACGGGGAATTTCAGGAAGAACTCCTTGTGGCAAGAAAGTTGTTTTCAGATCAATCGTTCCATCTGAAAAGACCGTATAGACAGAAGTCGTCACCACTTTTCCTTCTTTATATAAATTACTTGTTTGAATCCGGACAATGACCGCCCCGTCTGCACGTTTTTCATGGTGGAAAGATTCCAGATTTATCTGCGGATGATCCATTCCATGCAATTTCCAGTCTTTAGCCAACCAGTTTCCGAAGCTCTTGTCATTATCTGTCGGAGCACGGAAAACTTGAGTGACAGGCTGAACCGGAAAATCATCGGAGTGAGCCAGCATTTCTTTGCCCTTATATATAAGGGAAGTCATACTTCCGTTCACTTTCTTTTCCCACTGAACAGAAAAACTGCGCCCGCTAATCAATAAAGAATTATCGTCCTCTTTCACCTGAAGCGCTCCTTTATTAATCAGATCGGCAGAAGCTAAATCTCCTTTCTGTAAGCAGAATTGTTCCCAGGCCACTTCATGTCCTGCCTTTGCCCAAAGAGCATCCGATTTCAAAACAATGCTTACTTTCAGCTGGTAATCGGAAAGAGTTTTCAATGATCGGAAAGCCGGCAAACCGATTGTGCTACTTTCCCCTGGAGCTATTTCCGGCAATGTTATTTCTCCCCGTTCTTTCTCCTTACCATCCACTGATAATGTCCATAGACAACGATAAAGTGATAAATCAATATGATGATTCCGGTTGGTTACTCTCAACTCTCCATTCTCAACTTTCAACTCAACTGGTGCATATACCTTTTTTACCTCCCAATATTTAGGCGTAGTTTCACGGTCGCTCATCAGCAATCCATTAAAGCAGAAAGCTTTTAAATTCGGCTTATCGCCAAAGTCACCGCCGTAAGCCACCATGGTACGGCCATCGGGTAATGTCTTGTAGATTCCCTGATCTACCCAATCCCATATAAAACCACCTAGCATACGGGGATTGCTATATATCTCATCCCAATATTCCTTGAAATTTCCTAATGCATTCCCCATGGAATGTGCATATTCACTCGTCATCACCGGACGGTCGTCATTGGTACGTTCCGCAATTTCCAGCAACCGTTCCCAACGTGCATTTTCAGCGCGTTCCTTGTCTTCTCCCTCTGCAATGCCGGGATTTAAGTATTCCTGTTTCACCCGGGTATAAAAGCGGCTGATAACATCGACCGTCTTCGGGTCAGGATTTCCGTCCACTCCCTGCGCCCCCTCATAGTGTACAGGACGAGTGGGATCGAAATCATGCAGCCATGCCGAAATAGCAGCGAAGTTCGGTCCGTAACCGCTTTCGTTTCCCATGCTCCACATTACAATACATGGATAATTCTTATCACGTTCCGCCATACGGACCGCACGGTCCATAAATGCTGCATGCCAGTCGGGGGTACTTGCGAGTGTTCCACGCAATCCGTGTTCTTCTATATCCGCTTCGTCCATCACGTACAATCCCAAGCTGTCGCATAGCTCGTACCAACGGCTTACATTCGGGTAATGACTGGTGCGCACAGCATTTATATTTGCCTGCTTCATTAAAAGAATATCCTGAAGCATTCGTTCTTCGCTCATGACACGTGCCGTCCGTGGATCATGTTCGTGGCGGTTCACTCCACGAAAACGAACCGGATTACCGTTCACTAACAGTTGTCCTTTTTTGATTTCTACAGAGCGGAAACCTACGGCCTGTTCTATCTGTTCTACGACTTTTCCTTCTCCATTTTGGAGAGTTAAGTGTAATTTATAAAGATAGGGTGTTTCTGCCGTCCATCTTTCCGGCGATTTTATAATGGCTGACAAACGTCCCATCTTACGCGGGCCACGCTGCGGATACCATTCATTCATCCGGCTTGCTTTATGCTCCAAATCAAGCATATCTTCCACATCACCTTTCAATGTGGCAACTTCTTTGCCTGAAGCATCCTTTAATACTCCCTGTAAGACATACCCTTTTCCGGTCATCCCTCGATATACACTGAATTGCGGATCAATCTGCAAAATAAAGTCTTCATAATCACCAGCAGACGCAGGAAGAGTGCGTACCGCATAATCACGGACATGAATATCCGGCGTATGTATCAGATGAATACTACGATGAATACCACCAAAACGCCAGAAATCCTGATCTTCCAGATAAGAACCGTCACTATATCGGTAGACTTCCAGTGAAATTTGATTTTCTCCGGATTTCAGATACTTCGTGACATTAAATTCACTCGGTTCCATACTGCCTTGGCTATACCCTACCCGTTTGCCATTGATCCAAACATAAAAGGCGCTCATTACGCCCTCAAACCGTAGAAAAGTCTGTCCATTCGCTTCCCATCCGGCCGGCAAGACAAAGGTACGACGATATTGCCCTACCGGGTTTCGTTCTTTATACGTGGTATAGTCAGTTTTCGGTTCTCCCATCACCCGTGGAGGATCTATTTTAAACGGATAGCCTGCTGAAACATAGATAGGCGTGCCATATCCGTTCACTTCCCAATTGGCGGGAACAGGAAAATCCGTCCAATCTTTATCATTAAAATTTGTCTGATAGAAATTCATGACTCTTTCATTGGGAACGGGAGTCCAACGGAATTTCCAGGTTCCGTCTAAAGAGATTGAACCGTCTCCTTTCTGTACAGAGAAAGGGGTAAAAGCGGCTCTTGCCGGTTCACGATTGATCTGGAGAACATGATGATTCTCCCAATCATGCATTGTTTGTGCCTGTGTAGGACTTACAAACAATATACCAAATAGCAAAGTATATATTTTCATTCGTTCTTTTTTCTTCATATCAAGTAGACGGACGAAAGGGCATTTTGTACCCCTTTCTTTTATTGGAAAAGATGAAAGTTTCATTCTATTAATATTTGAATATCGAATATTAAAATAAGAATATTGTATTAACATTAAATATCTTGCAATTTAAAATAACCGTATAAGTCGCTCAAAAAGAGCTGTAAATATGTTATAATCTTCACAGAAATGGTTTTCTTTGTTATAAGATATGTCTCATATATCTTATATTCAGTACAAAACAATAAAAGAAATGGAAGATTACAAACAGACACTCTATAACGATGAATTATTAAACATTTTACCCGACGGAGTGATTATATTTGATACAAATGGAGAAGTTATACAACTCAATCAGCAGGCTTTTGCAGAACTGCATGTTCATCCGTCGGTCAATGATATGCTTCCCTTTCCTACCAATCGTTTATTTAAACTGCTAAATAAAAAGGAAGATATACTTTCGACTATTCTGGAAAAGATTCGTCAGGGAGAAAATACGTATTCATTACCTGAACATACCTTCATGCAAGAACAGGTTGATTACACACAATTTCCCATAAGAGGAGAATTTGCAACGATCAGGGATAGAACTAATTTAAACAAGATCTTATTCTTTTTCCGCAATATTACAGTAGAGCTTACACAGGAATATATTCTGAATACTGCTTTGCAAAGAACCAGAATCTATCCATGGTATTATGATATAAGTCGGAGTGAATTTACTCTTGACGATCGTTATTTTGAACATTTAGGTATTCCGGCAGGAGAAAATAATACTTTGACAATGGAGGAATATGTGAATATGATTCATCCGGACGATCGGCAACCTATGGCTGATGCCTTTGTTGTACAACTTAGTGGTAATACAACTTTTGACAAAACAGTTCCATTCCGTTTGCGCCGGGGGGATGGTACTTGGGAATGGTTTGAAGGGCAGTCAACTTATATTGCAAACATATCCGGCCATCCCTATCGGTTAGTGGGAATCTGCTTGAGTATTCAGGAATATAAAGACATAGAAAACACCTTAATCGAGGCACGTAAAAAAGCAGAAGAAAGCGATCGTCTTAAAATGGCGTTTTTAGCCAATATGAGTCATGAAATCCGTACGCCGCTGAATGCAATCGTCGGCTTTTCTGATGTTATAGGTTCCACTTATGATGAGTTAAGTGAAGAGGAACGTGCCGATTTCGTGCGACTAATCAGCATCAATAGCGAACATTTAGTACGATTGATTGACGACATACTTGATTTGTCCAAGATTGAATCAAATACGATTAAATTTACTTTCTCCAACTGTTCCCTTAACTCTTTAATGATGGACATAGAGAAAGAACAGGCAATGAAACCTATTTCCGAAATTGAAATAAAGTCATTATTACCGGATGAAGATGTTTATATCAACACAGATATTACACGCCTGAAACAAGTAATATGCAATTTCATTAATAATGCCCGGAAATTCACCCAAAAAGGATATATTCATTTTGGGTATACGCTTGATAACAGAAATGCGGATTCAGTACAAATATTTGTAGAAGATACCGGTTCGGGAATTCCGCAAGAATGTTTGAATGAAATCTTTGATCGTTTTTACAAAGTAGATACTTTTAAACAGGGAACCGGTTTAGGACTTTCTATCTGTAAAACGATTGTAGAACACCTGCAAGGAGATATCTCCGTTAAATCAGAGATTGGGAAAGGTAGTTGTTTTACCGTTACATTACCATTTGATAGAAAAACAGAAGATTAGCGTCCTCTATATTCTTGAGGGGTAATACCAGTATGCTGCTTAAAAAACTTATTAAAGAAGGAGATATTATTAAACCCTAAAGATAGAGCTATATTTTTTACAGGTTCATCGGTCGACTTTAAACGGGATTTAGCTTCCATCAAAATGACAGAAGCAATCACCTCTAATGGAGTATTTCCTGCCGCCTTTTTAATTGTAGAACAGAAATGGGGCAGGCTAAGTCCTAACTCATCAGCATAGAAAGATGTTCCGTGATGGATTGTATAATGTTTCATGACTAATTTTAAAAACTCCTGATAAATCTCATACTTTCTTGATTGAGAAGACAAATACCAATTATTCTGTAACTTATATATTTCTGTAGCCCCTTGGATAAACATGGTAAGAACAGCTTTTACTATCTCCTTATTTTCGCGCGTCCTAAGTGAAGCGTATGAAAGAATAGATGACTCATAAAACATTTTATAACTACAGGCCTGAAGTGGAGATAAAGCAACTATCGGATTCTCCATAATTACCGGAAGAAGGTGCTGGGTAGCTTTCATCAAATTTATACTTTCTATAAAATGAGATGAAAAGCCTGCATAATAAATCTGGATATCGGATGAGAATGTGTGCACCTCTAATATGCAATTAGGCGGCAAAGTTATTAAATCATTTTCACTAATATGATGGGTATTGGTATTGATCGTCACCTCCATAGTGCCTTTTATACAAAGAATAAATAAGCCGGATTCAATCTTACATGGAAAATTCTTATAGCTCTTCAGTAAATCTTTTGCGAATCCCTCTCCTACAATATAATCAACCGGCAAATCATACTTTGGTATATTACTTTCCATTATTGCTCTTTTTGTTTGTCCTCAAAGATAGAGATTATTTAATTCCTATCTTTTAAATAATTAAAATCGGAACATTGAATCATAAAAAAATAACATCTATATTCTATTTCTAAGAAAATGATCCGAATATAAAGAAACGGGATGCGGAAAGTTTACCTTATCCGTATCCCGTTTTATTGAAATCAATTGATAGAAAGATTTATTGAATATCCAATGCGTCAAAAGCAATTCCGTCCATATTTTCTGCCGAAAGTAATACTTTGTAATGTCCGGCATTGATAAAGGTTCCGGTGGTGGTGCTCATCATCTTCCATTTATCCGGTGTTTCCGGGAAGTTCAATACGTCCTCTTTCAATACTACTCCTTTTGAATCAATGAATTTCATTAAGACAGGTATTGGCTTTCCGGTAGTATTCATATATTTAAAGCGAAGGGCGTACACTTGCGCCAACCCAGTAGAAACATTCCATTCAATACTGTTACCTTTTCCTTTACCAAAAAACACTCCCATCTGTTTGCGATGTTCTTTCTTTTGGAATTTGCCTTTCAGCACTGCCGTTTCCGCTTCGTATGATATACTGACACGAGCATTTTTGTCTTCCGGAAGTAACTCTTTCGGAGTCTTTTCCATTACTTCTTTATCCGCCTTTTCCCAACTCCAGCCGGACGCAGGGAATACCGTCGGTTTCAGTTCCCGATCTGTGCTGGCAATAGCAATGCCTGAAATCAAGGCTTGTCCTGCTTTCACTTCCGGGAAATGAATTTTCAACATTCCCCCCTTCACTGTGGCATATACTACTTTCTTACAAACTCCGTCATGACCGCTTTCAGCCCAAATATCCAAGTCGTCTAATACAACAGAATCATTCACGGCAACATCAAATATGCGCAGCCCTTCACAGTCGGTAGAAGCGCTTCCGCCCGTACCATGCCAAGGCTCTGTGAAATACAGTTCAATACGATATGTTCCGTCTGCCACAGGGAAACGATATTCCAACTGATGACGTCCGAAGCGGAAATGTTGGAATAACGTCCAGTCGCGGGTGCCACGAATCGGATCATTGGTGGTACGTTGACTGGCAAGATAAGGATTCAGGTCCTTGAAATTCTCCGCCCATGAACGGGAATAATTCGTATTGTCCTGCAACCATAACTGTCCGAAACTATCTGTATAATCATCCCCTCCACAGTTGAGACGATACAGATAATTATATCCTGCCTCTCCTTTCAATATCTTTTTATCATCCTGATAAAGAAGTTCGAAGTTAGGGGCTTGTTCCAGGCCATTTAATAGGATCAAGTCTTCTGCCACCGGCTTACCTTTATAATATCCTACTGCACGAAGCACGTTATAACGAATATCCCGGTTTTCCCACATAAAATGAGTGCCTGTTCCGTTGTTCTTTTTACGTCCGAGGAAGGTTGCCTTTTCATTTGTCAGATCGTTGTATAGCAATACAGAATCACAATTGCTGTAAGCCTCGATAGTGGCACGGCGACGTCCTTTTTCAAAGCGGTTGGCCCATGTATGTGATACCAGGTAAACCATCGGGTCTTTTGCAGCCGGAACATAGTTGGCGCGATACATATAATATACGTCCAACGGTTCTTCCCACGGAGTAACCAATCCTTTATAATTGAACGGACCTACTTTATCTATCTTGCGATACGCTTCATCCGGTTGGCGGCGTCCGGGATTGTCATGACTGCTGTATATCCATTGGAATTGTCCGCAAACACTATCTTTAGCCTGTTCTGCCAAACGGATTTTAGTTTCCATCAGCTGACACATACGGTCTTCACTCCACACTCCGTTCACCTGGAAATCTCCCGGCTCCGTATGTAGGTCGATGCTTCTCCACGCTCCATATTCTCCGTTCAACAATTGGTTTGCTTGAGAGAGCTCACGACCGTATTTCGTCACATCTCCTCCATACGTACCACTCCAATTTTGAATCACATTCCAGTCTGTACCCTCACCGCCATTACAGGTTGTTATGACACGCATTGTCTTTGCAGTCGGATCCATCTCCCGAATAATATCACTGCACTCCTGTGCAAACTCACGAGGCAAAGTGCTTTCATTCTGCAATCCCCACATCACCACTGACGGAGAATTACGACGTTCTTTCACCCATTGACGAAGCAACTTTTTAAAGTTCTCACGAAACTCCGGAGTGTCATACCACACGTGGGCGGAAAATTGTGTCCAAAACAAGATTCCCTCTTCATCCCAGTATTTTTGATAATCGAGATGATGGGGCTGATGAGCATCCCGGAACGCATTGAAACCGGCTGCACGTATCTGTTTTACCCTTGTGGCAACCTGTTCATTACTGAACGCATGGCTTTGTCCGAACTGATGCTCATACTCACATACTCCATTGATAAACACCGGCTTTCCATTCAGGTAAAAACGTCCGTCTCCATCGTTTCGTTTTACCGGCCAGTTAATGGTACGAATACCGAAGGGTGTCGAAATTTCATCCGTTGTCTTCGTATCGCGCTTAATCATGCTAGCCAATTTATAGAGATATGGATTTTCTGTATTCCACAAGACAGGATTCTCAACAGGAGCCTGCTGGCGAATCACTTTCATTTCTCCCGGAGCTAAAGTTACTTTTTCAACCAAACGGAAAACTTGTTTTCCATCGGCATTGCTTAGTTTATTGACTAACTCTACCGTTTCTGTTGTTTTACTATAATTCTTAACCTCTGTTTCTACAAATACGTTAGCAGCCTTTTCGTCATTCCAAATATGTACACCGAAAGGTTCTATGCGAATCTCATCCGTTACTTCCAATACCACAGGACGGAAGATACCTAACGGTTGGGAACCCTCACTGAATCCCCATTCCGATGAACATCCTCCACATACCCAAGGCATATCGGCAATCATTTCAGGATGCTCGGCTTTCACTTCCAGGCGATTTACTCCCTGTTTCAATTTATCTGTGACATCCAAAGTCAACGTGGTGCGCCCTATGGGATGACGACCGAAGTCCTTTCCGTTCACTGTAATGGTGGCGTATGTACCTACTCCGTCAAAACGAAGGAAATATTTTTTAAGTTGAGAGTTGAGAGTTGAGAATTGAGAGTTGTTGAGGATGAAGTCTTTTTTGTAAAGAACGGTTCCGTGAAGATTGCCGTGAGTCAATTGACGATACCCATAATAATCATCCCAGTTATGAGGTATATTCACAGTCTTTTCACTCTCAACTCTCAACTTTCCATTCTCAACTCTCCAAGTTTTCCAGCCTTCATTTAATTCAATAATTTGCCGGCGATTCTTACTCTCCGGAGCCGGGAAACGGACAGCCGAACGTCCCATCGGTTTACTGGTAGCAATGGCAATGCCACGTTGCTCTGCTTTGTTTACCGCACAATAGAAATGATAAACCACTCCGTCATGTTTCACCACATAGCTCTTATGAGCAAACAGTTCATCGTAGTTCTTGGAGGGAATAATCAGGTCGGCCCCTTTCCAGTCGGTCCAGTTCACCAAATCATAGCTGGCGGCAAATGTATTGAATGCTTTATATTTACGCGAAGGTTCAAAAGCAGAGAAATAGAACATCACATACACATCTCCCATCTTTTGGATATGCGCATCTCCTGTAATGGTTCCATCTGCTTCGTGCGCAAAAACAGGATTTCCGGAGTAGCGTTTCCATGTCTTCATATCTTTGGAAAGCGCAATGCCGACACGTTCGCCTTTTAAATCCGTTTCCGGATGACGGCCGCCCGCGTTGTAATACATCACAAACGGAGCTCCCAATGTTTTATCTTTATCCCAATAAACGGTACTCTTATATTGAGTTAGTTTTTCCCACCATTGGGCATCTTTATCATGGATGCTCAAAATCGGTTTGTCCAGAGATTCCCATTCATGTGCCGTAGAAATATCTCCTTTCGTCCATGCCAGTCCGACATAAAGCGGAGCTTTTACAGCTTCGTAGCCTGTTCCTTCACCACCGATATAAGTCATCCAATGGCGACCTTTATAAGTCTGAAGCTCATAGCTTCCACCCCATTCCATATCCGGCAATGCAGGAAATCCGCCACGCTGATTGCAGTCCCATTTTCCATCCCGATAAGAAAGAACCCGTCCCAAAGTGCGCCATTCGAGCAAATTATCACTTTCTGCTATCCACGTTTCGTAACCACGACCATCGGTTCCACCTTTGCCGTTGTAAACCACATAAGTCATCAGCCACTTGTCTCCCTGGCGAAAAACGGTAGGACAATCAATCTTATGATAATTGTCTGCCGGGGCAACTGCGAGCCCGTACTTGTATGGTGTCTTTACTTCCTCGTAAATTTGCTCCATTCGTTCTTGCGGAACTTCCCGTTGCGCATATAGAGAGAAAGTGGTGGCTATACTAAAAACTGCCAGCAATAACTTCTTCATGATACTTTTTCTAATCGTTTAATACTTAAATAGTGCATAACCACTAAATGATAATTTTGCGGAGTGCCCTGAAAGGGCTTAATTATATAGCGTAGGGCAACGCCCTACGTAAAAACGACAATCTGAATTTGCGCCCTGAAAGGGCATAATTGTATACGGTTCCGCCCTTTCAGGGCTTGTGGCTGGTGTGTTTTTTCGTAGGGCGTTGCCCTACGCTATAT
>NZ_GG774802.1:79718-155892 GCF_000163675.1 Bacteroides sp. D22
ATATAGCGTAGGGCAACGCCCTACGTAAAAACGACAATCTGAATTTGCGCCCTGAAAGGGCATAATTGTATACGGTTCCGCCCTTTCAGGGCTTGTGGCTGGTGTGTTTTTTTCGTAGGGCGTTGCCCTACGCTATATAATTAAGCCCTTTCAGGGCACCCCAATAAATATATAATTGTAAGGCTTTCAGCCTAACTGCAAAATTCCCATTTAACCGCTAAATTCCCATTTAACTGCTAAATTCCCATTAATAAAACAACCAATCCATTGTCTCTTCATCCCCGGCAAGCCCGGCATTACGAACTTTCGTTTCCGCAGCCGTGAATCCTAACACTTGCAGATAACCTTTGGGTAACATCAACGTATGCTTTCCAGCCGGAAAACTATATGCATGTACATTTGCCAAAGGCATTCCGTTGATACGGACGGCATTCGTCAACACGGGTTCCGCCTGACCGTAGTCATTGGCTGACGCATCGATTTCCAGTTTCGGAGCTTTTGCATATTTTTTCTGGTCGTCTTTGAAATAAGCGACTAACAATTTCACCGGAGCATCCGTTTCGAAAGTGATGCTTGTGCCTTTCTCTCTCTGCTCATTTCCATTGAAGCGGAGCGCCTTCATTCCTTTCAATTCCGGAGCTACTGCTTCTATCTTACCTGGAACATCCACAAATAAAGAAGTCCCCTCATCCACTTTCACTGTCGGATAATTAGAGATCAGTTTCACATTTGCAGGAGTCCAGGCAGCAATCTCGACAGTTTCAGTCACTGCATTTCCATTCTGTTTTTCTTTCAACAAAGCGAGGTTGGCTTTGAAATTCTCCAATTCCTTCTCATAGTGTACCAGCAGTTCTTTCCAAGTCTTATTCTTTCCATCATCTCCACCGATAGGAATACGACGTTGGGCAGTCTGCATACTGTTGGCATATAAGTAATGTTCGTCCGTCAGTTCCACCAATTTGCGATAGTGCTCTAGGCTTTGTTCCATCAAAGGAATAGCTTCTTCAAGATTCTTAATCTCTTTTCCCCATTGATAATCCAATACCAGTTTGGCAGCTTTCACTTTCAGGTTGAACGCATACGCAAATTCACGATAACAATGCATATCATTCTGTAAACGTGCAAATTCATCCTTATTTGAAGAGACGGAACCTGCTGCTTTATCAATAGCCGCTACCGCTTTATCTCCATGTTCTATTACTTGAGCAACAATATCCAAAGGCATTTCACCTACATGAGGTTGCTTTTTCCATTCTTTCTCTACATACTCTATCAGCTTCTCTCCTTCCGGTCCGCAGCTTTCATAGAATCCCGGATAGATCGTATATTTGTATGGATTGACAAGCTGACTCATAAACATACCCAGTAATAACGTTTGGCGATTTCCCTCTGTGATACCGAAACGACGTAACAACTTCGGAGCGATCTCTCCGCTTTCTTCGTATGCTACACGGATATTACTTGCATTTTCGTCAGAGGTTCCGTAGAACTTGCCTAACTGATGGTCCCAGTAACCCATTTCATCTGTACGGTCGCGATGGCAGTTCCACGCATAGCGTCCCCAGGTCTGATACCAGATCCAATCACGATCCAATTGGAATTCACGTTCATTGTTCGGTAATTTGTCCGCCGTATAAGGCCAGTCCCAATATGAAGCCTGCGGATAAAGGTGCAAGGCATTGGCACCGTGTACATTGTGCATGGCAGTGACCGCCTTCTGAACGAAATCCGGAGAACCCCAGCGGAACGGTTCCAAATTTGCTAGGATATGTACGTTACTGATATGAATGGAACCCAACGAACTCAAATCCGTATGAATTTTCGACCAGGGACCACGAGGTTCGTAGGTAGTCAACGATTCACCATTATACTTATGCATCGTATAAAGATTCTTATAGAGCGGCAAGGCAGCGTCCATCACCAGTTTGCAGTCCGTGTCGTGCGCACGCAACAAAAGAGGCGGTTCATCCGTACGTCCCAATGCCTGTAATCCGTCTTTCACTCCCGGAATAATTGTTTTAGTAAACCATTCCACATCGTCCTCCACTGTACACATCGCTTCACCCAGACAAACAAGTAATCCTACATTGGGATATTTTTCAATGAAAGCGGCAATACTCTTGCGTGTATAATCGGCAATCAGAGGAGTAATAGGACGGTTACGATCCTGTGTTTTCAGTCCGTAATGTTCAGCAAAAGGTTTGGAAAGAATGATATTATAAAACATCTGTATGACAAAGATACCGCGTTTGTCCGCTTCTTCCGTGAGGAAAGAGAACATTTCTTCGCTCATTTTGAAGGTTTCTTCATCTACTTCCAGTGCAAACGGATAATCTTCTAGTTTCACCAATGACGCAAACGGATGGCCATTCCAAAGGTACAGCGAATTCATGCGGTTGGCAACCAGCATATCCAAGTATTTAATCCACTGTTCTTTATCATAAAACCAGGGGAAACTTTCCGGTGTATACGGATATTCGTACACACCATGCCCCGGCAGATAGGTCATCTTCTGTAATCCTACACATGCACCACGCAATACCATTTCAGGACCGTCTTTCAGTTCCTCCGGGAAGTTCAACTTACCATCCGAATCATTCACACGGTCAATCAGTTCACGGCATCCGTAAATGACACCACTCCCATCCCTGCCGGACACTTTGGTCAGATTGCCCGTCGTCGAAATATGAAAACCTTCTTTCTTGAGCGTCGTGTCATTTACTTCCGCCAAGAGAATCGTTTTGATTTCGGGATCGGAGAATGTCGTGTCTCCCTGTTGCATCATTACCTGATAACCGGCTTTATCCAAGGTAGTCTGTAACTGCTCCGCACCAAACAGAACACGATTTGACGCATCCGGCGGAGTCATAATCTTCACGGTTTGCCTGCCACACGCTGCTAAAAAAAGTGTGCATGCCGCAAACATGAATAATCTGGTATTTTTCATTCTTCTGATATATATTATAGATTATATAATTCATTTCTTCACTAAAAGAAAGACGAAATAATCCCCTGTTTGTACTCATTCGTCTCTTTTTCCACTTTTCAGCACCAAACTTCCACTTTCATCTTGCTGTAATATGCAAACGCCTCATTATTTAAAAGTTATGCTTATCTTTGCCGGCTAGTGTCTTATAATATAAAACAGAAAACAAGAGCAAACAATATGAAAGAACAAACAAATTATGACTATGAAAAATACGTTCAGATAGCACAGATGGCCAAAATGGGATGGTGGGAGTCAGATTTGAAGAATAAAGAATATATCTGCTCTGACTTTATTGTTGACTTACTCGGCCTTGAAAGTAACCGCATCAGTTTCACCAAATTCCACCAAAGAATACGTGAAGACCACCGACTGCGTCTTAAAAATGAATATATGTCTCTTTCTTATCTGGAGACATACGAACAAATGTTCCCAATCCGGGCAAAAGACGGGGAAATATGGGTGTACTCTAAGATTAATTTCCAAAAGCCCGATAAAGAGGGATATAGGAACATGACAGGCTTTCTGCAATATATTGACAGACCAATCGATACTACGAATGGAAACATTGATTTCTTTCAAGTGAGCAATTTGCTTTACCAACAAACTAATATTTCATATTCATTGCTTGCTTTTCTGCAATGTGATGATGTCGCTCAAGTGGTTAACAAGACATTAGGAGATCTTCTTCACCAATTTTTGGGCGATCGTATCTATATCTTCGAAATAAACAGAAAAGAACAACGCCAGGATTGCACTTATGAGGTTACCGCCGAAGGAATATCCAAGGAACAGGAGTTCTTGAGTAATATTCCCTGGGACCCTTCTACCTGGTGGAATCATCAGATAGCCGAAAGAAGGGCTATCATACTGAACACGCTGGACGACATGCCCGAAGAAGCTGCGGAATATCGTCAGACGTTGGAGATGCAGGATATCAAGTCGCTGATGGTAGTTCCGCTAATCTCTAAAGAAGAGGTATGGGGCTATATGGGAATTGATATGGTAAGAACGCAGCGTAGCTGGAGCAATGTGGATTATCAATGCTTTTCCTCTCTTGCTAATATTATCAGTATTTGCATCGAATTGCGAAAGTCGGAGTTACAAGCCAAAGAAGATCGTCTTGCTTTGGACAACAGCGAGAAGATATTAAGAAATATCTATAAGAATCTTCCGGCTGGTGTCGAACTTTACGACAAAGACGGTTATCTGGTAGATATTAATGATAAAGAGCTTGAAATATTCGGCTTGTCTGACAAGCATGAGGCACTGGGAGTTAATCTGTTCGACAATCCCAATATTCCTTTAGAGGTTAAAGAGAGATTGAGAGCGAAAGAAGATGTAAACTTCTCCATCAATTATGACTTCTCAAAAATAAATCAATATGTAGATAGTCGGAGAAATGGGATTATTAATCTTACCACTAAAGTTACCGCTCTCTATGATTCTCAAAACCGATTTATCAACTATCTGTTTATCAATATAGATACGACGGAAACGACCAATGCATACACCAAGATACAGGAGTTTGAGAATCTGTTTCTTCTAATCGGTGATTATGCCAAGGTAGGATTTGCTCATTTCAATGTATTGACAAGAGACGGGTATGCCCAAGATACATGGTACAGGAATTTGGGCGAAAAAGAAGGTACTCCCATGCCGCAAGTTATCGGAGTATATACACATGTGGTTCCTGAAGATCAGGCTGTTCTGAAAAACTTTGTACGTGAAGTGAAAGAAGGGAAAGCAACCAGTTTGCGTAAAGAAGTTCGTGTATGCAGGGAGAATGGTAAATATACATGGACCAGCATTAACGTTATGGTTAGAGATTATCGCCCACAGGACGGTATTATTGAGATGTTGTGTATCAATTATGACATCACGCCTTTGAAAGAGACTGAACAGAAATTGATTATTGCCCGTGATAAAGCGGAAGAACTGGATCGTCTGAAGTCGGCTTTCCTGGCTAACATGAGCCATGAGATCCGTACTCCTCTCAATGCTATTGTCGGCTTTTCCAGTCTTCTGGCAGAAACGGACAGCAGAAGCGAACGGCAGGAATATATCAAGATTGTGCAAGAGAATAATGAACTTCTCTTGCAACTGATATCGGACATTCTCGATCTTTCGAAAATTGAAGCGGGAACATTCAATTTTGTATATACCAATGTGGATGTAAATGAGACGTGTGCTGAAATCATCAAATCAATGAGTATGAAAGTGAGTAAAGGTGTTGAATTGATTTTTGAGGAACCATTGCCGGAATGTTATCTCTACACTGACAAAAACAGATTCACTCAAGTTATCAGTAACTTTATAAATAACGCATTAAAGTTCACCCAGCAAGGCTGTATCACCCTGGGATATAAACAAGTATCCCATCAGAAAATAAAATTCTATGTGCGCGACACCGGAATGGGAATACCGGAAGAAAAGCAAAAGAGTATATTCGAACGTTTTGTGAAGCTCAATACCTTTGTTCAGGGTACAGGACTCGGACTTTCTATCTGCAAAAGCATTGTTTCCCAAATGGGAGGAGAAATTGGCGTGGATTCAACCGAAGGAGTAGGTTCCTGCTTCTGGTTTACACACCCGTACCACGCTGCTGACTAGACTGACCATAAGTGAAGAGGGGATTCAATGAATAATAGTTAATACTTATAATAATGAATAACCTCCAACAAGGAAAAAAGAATTGTATCTTTGCATTCCATTATTATCATTATTATGCAAAAGTATATAGAAACACCCCGTCTGATTCTCCGCGACTGGAAAGAAGAAGACATCCCGTTTTTTGCCCGTATGAATGCCGATCCGAATGTGATGGAGTTTTTTCTTAATTCATTGTCATCGGAAGAATCATTTGCCTTTTATCAGCGTATTCAAAATGAGTTCCAAACCTGTGGCTTCGGTTTGTATGCTGTAGAACGAAAAGAAGATCATGCTTTTATGGGCTATACCGGACTACATCAGATTACATTTGATGTAGACTTTGCTCCGGGCATAGAAATAGGCTGGCGGTTAGCACACGAATATTGGGGACAGGGTTATGCTCCTGAAGCTGCAACAGCTTGTTTGGAATATACACGCAATAAAATGGATATAAAAGAACTCTTTTCTTTTACTTCCCTTCTCAACCAACGGTCAGAACGTGTAATGCAGAAAATAGGAATGGAACGAGTGAGGGAATTCGATCATCCGCTTGTCCCTGGTGAGCATCCGTTGTGCAGGCATGTGTTGTATCACATCAAATTTTAAAATGCTATTGACTTTGCCCTTTTTATTTTGTATATTTGCAGTAACCAATTAGCAGACAACAGATATGATATATACAAAAATAAAGACATAAAGAGAATTTACAGAAACATAAATATGTGTCTGAAAGAATAGAAATGGGGTGGAATCTACATAGATTTCACCCCATTTTGTTTAATATATTCGTGCCTACTTAGTGAATTATCCCGAATATCGTTTATTATAAATGTAAGACCCGTTTATAATAAACTGTTTCATTATTTATTAAAAATGCAAATTGAGTTTATTAGCATCCTGTATAATAAAAAGAAAACAGTTTAAGAGTAAGAATAGTACGAATGCAATATTCACAAATATATCTATACATTTGAGATAATAAATGAGCTTTACACTAATATTCTTTTCTTCTTATTACTCATAACAACCCAAACTATAACCATCATTGTATTACTCCATATTATCCGTTTTAGGTCTTAAAAAGTAGATTTGTAGTCCTAATGCAAGTGCAACGACAATACTAAGCATAGCAAATCCTTCGCCCAGACTTCCACCGTCCGTCCATTTTCCCAATAATTGAGTTACTGCAGCTCCTGCAAAAACTCCTGTCATGTTCATAATACCATATGCCGTCCCTCTATATTTAGCAGAAACGAACTGGCATAAAATAGGCATATTATTGGCATCGAAAATACCAAAGCCGATGCCGAATAACAATCCTGCACCTATTACGCTAATGAAACCGTGTCCGAAACCTAGCAATAACAGTGCGGGGATGGTCATCCCCAGTCCGATTGCCCCTGTGTAGACACGTCCGCGGATATTCTTCAGCACCCATCTATCCGACAAGAATCCTCCCAATATTACTCCGACAAATGAAGATAGAGCAATGGTAATCGTAGATATTGGTCCTGCCTGTGACATCGGAATATCCAGGTTCTCCGCAAATAGCGTCGGCAACCAGTTCTTTGTAGCCCACCCCGGTAAACTTGGAGCCGCAAAATAAAATAATATCACCCAAAAAGAAACATTTGAAAATAACAGTAACAGCCCTTTTCCAATTGAATTCCCCTTGCTAATGCCATTAGCAACAACCTTTTCTATTTTCATTCGGACAGGATTCTCATGTAGGAAAAAGATAAGAACCACAGAATAAGCAATACCTACAATGCCAAACCAGTGAAAAGTGCTCTGCCAGGAAAATGCAGCGGCTGCCGTAGCTCCAAACCCACCGATTGCCTGACCGACATACAGTCCGGTCATGTGAACTCCAATTGCCAATGAGCGTGATTTGTCCTGATGCCAATCCGCTATCAAGGACAGAGCGGAAGGAATATACAATGCTTCACTAATCCCCATCACTGCACGCAAACCATATAATTGCTCAAACGTCGTGGCATATCCCATCAGGAATGTTACAGCCGACCAAACAAACAAGCTTCCGACGATTAACCATTTACGACTAAGCCTGTCTGCAATAATTCCGGCAACCGGGCTCATAAAGCCGTAAATCCATAGAAAGACTGCCATCAATGCACCGAAAGCTTCTGCCTTCGTCAGCTCTACAATATCTATTTTCATTGCTTCCTGCATTGTAGAAAGCATTTGTCTATCCATGTAGTTGAGCAACGCTACTACCCAAAGCAACGCAACCACTACCCATGGATAAATATTTTTATTTTTCATGGTAGTTGTATTTAAAAGATTTTTGAGACTGTTTACTTAGACTTTTACTTTAGCTATCAGTTTGCGTATCCAGCCTTTACCGATAGCCGGAGCATGGGGGTCCTCCGGATATACAATGACGAATTGTCCGGGCAAGAGATTGATGAAAGTAGTAGGAACGTCACCATATAGGGCACAATCACTCTTTTTATCATAAGCTTGCCTTTCCACTTTTAATTCTTCCAAGGCTTTCCAGCCAATGGTTTCTTTGCCTTCAAGCAATATGTGCACATCAATATAATCGTGATGCAGTTCTAATAAACGCTTTCCTTCAGGAATACATTCGGGATAGATATTATTGACAATCAGATTATCACCATCCAGTCTGATAGTTCCCAGTTCCTCGTGCAACAGATCGTGCGATTTCACATAATCGAAAAGCTGTTTGAACAACGGGTGAAGTTTCTCCACCCGTTGGCTATTTTGTAAATTGGATACAATCATCTTATTTCTTTTTTTATTTCAGACATTATTTCCTCACAAAGCATATATCCTTTTGTCATCATGCGAGGGATATGAAAAGGTCCTTTAAATAAATTTCCTTTTGCCGGCTGGGCGACTGTTCCATCCCGATGGAGATAGCCATACCACTCTCCGTATTCTTTGTCCGGGAAATGTGTATATGTCCACTCGCTGATTTGTTGATGCATCTTCAGGTATTTCTCTTCTTTCGTCATCAGATAGGCATACAGGGTAGCGATAATTGCTTCTGTTTGCGGCCACCAGAATTTCATATCCTGCGCATAGTCCTGCGAAGGAAGATTCCTGCAATCTTTGAAATTGATAATACCGCCGAATTCTTTATCCCAGCCCCACTCCCATGACCAGTCCAGAATCTTCAGCCCCAGTTCTTTTATGTTTTGATCCCTTCCCCGGAGCTTGGATTCTTCCAGCAAAAACCAAGCTGTTTCGATACAATGCCCCGGATTGATGGTACGCCCCATATTGGAGTCTATAAATTCTCCGTTCGGTCCTACGGTTTCCAATAATGCCTTGAACTCCGGATGTAGGAAATCTTTTTCCAGACAGCTAATGGACTCGTCAATCTGCCGTGTCAGACATTCGTCTTGAATAGCTTCCCTGATTCGGGAAGCTACGTTTATCAATATCATGGTGATGGAATGTCCTTTCATGGGGAGCGTATCTGTATATTTGGGAGCAAGCAGTCCGGGAGTTTGCAGGAAATATTGCATACGTTTGAACAGTTCGAGTGCCTTCACCGCATACGTCTTATCCCCCGACGCTATCGAATATTCGGACATCGCTATGGCTGCAAATGACTCGGAGAAAATATAACGGCGCTTACGTAAAGGGCGACCGTCCGCTGTCACTTCAAAATACATACGCCCATCCGAATCAAAGCAATACTTCTCTATAAAGTCTAGTGTGCTTTTTGCGGCTTGCAACCATGCCGGATTCTTTTCTATATGATTATAGGCATAGGAACAAGTAAATGCAAAACGCCCCTGAAACCAAACGGATTTTGTACTATCCATTAATGCACCGTCGCGATCTACACAAGTATATATACCACCATTCACTCTATCCAGTCCATACTTTATCCAAAAGGGCATGATATTATTCTGCATATCATCCTTATAGGTATTAGCCCATTGTTGTATATAGTCAGTAATATTCTTCATACGTCCTCCTGTTAGAATTTATTGCAACGTTCGAAGAAACGGATTTCTTCCAGTTCCGCTTTCATTTGTTTTTCTTCGTCAGCGGTCATGTTTTGGAAAGGAGTACGGTTGCCGCCCAAATCAAGTCCGATAAGCTTCATGATACGTTTGCCACCAACAATATTCCCACGGAAATGGCAGATTACGTTAATCACTTCCTGAGAGAAGTTTTGCAATTCACGGGCTTGCTCCAATTCACCGGCTTTCCAGGCATCAATGATACCTACCAGGTTTATACCGTTATAGTTGGTCGTTCCGCCGATTCCGCCTTGCGCCCCTCCCATTGCGAGACAAGGAAGAATGGTTTCATCCTGCCCGTGAAGCATATCGAACTTGCCGTCTTTATACAAACGACATTGATTGTATTCATACAGGCTTTCGAAGGTATATTTGATTCCCGTAAAATTGGGAATACGGTTTTCAACAGCTTTCAGGAAAGCAAGCATCGATAAGAATGCTCCATTGAATGCAGGAATGTGATAATAATAGAAGGGCAGCTTCGGTGCTCCGGCAGCGATTTCTTCGCAGTACTTTACCAATTCTTCTATTCGTCCTATTTTCGGGAAAGGAGGTGCCATTGCACCAATTCCCCAAGCTCCGATTTTCTGGGCATGTTCCGCCAGCATCCGGCTTGACTTTACGCAGCAACTCCCCACGTGTACAATAACCTTAAAACCATCCGGTGCAACTTCCATCCAACGTTCTGCCAACTTCATTCGTTCTTCATCAGTCAACATATACCCTTCTCCAGAAGAACCGTTGATGAAAACACCTTTCAAGCCATTTTTTACAAGTAGCTTTGCATAGGCTTCGATTGGTTCATAATTTACTTCTCCATTTTCATAAAACGGAGTAAAAGGAGCATTGATTAATCCTATAATCTTTTCCATAATACAGTTTCTTTTTTTAAGTTTAATATATTTAGTTATTTTTCAATTTATCCATGGGGGTATCTATACCCTCGTCTGATAGTCCCGGTCCTCCACCGCCGGTATATCCACCACTTTCGCCTGTTTGCCATGCCGAAATCCAAAATGCATAGATATCCGCCTGATTCAGATAAAACTTCAACCGGACTGTTTTCCCCACCAGTGATGTTACGCCTGGATGTTTTTCCCATGAAATCATCTGTTTCGTTTTATCCGATTTTTTCATTGATATGCAGTCTTTCTTTGTAAATCCTTCCATTGGCTGACCGTTATCATCCAACACTTCTACCGCTAAAGTTCCCTTCACATCTGCATTTACAAACAAATAGTTTCCATTTGCCGGAATCTGAGTTTTTATTTCTATATATCCTTCTTTTCTTCCTGCCCGCATCGAAACAAAACCATCACGACGAAGCATCGCAAGTCCTGTGGCAAAATTGGAATCATGTTTCGGCTTGCTGTTATAGCGTCCACTGACATAAAAATAAAGAGAGTCTCCGACTATCAGAGGGCTACCCGCAGTAGACTGTACATTGCCTGCATTCCATGCATGAAAGTCCTCACTGACAGGAAGAAATGGTTTCTTGTTTTCCCGGTTCCAATGAAAACCGTCTTTGCTCCAACCTATCAGGACTTCATTCCTTTTTTGAATATTCAGACTGTCACAAACACTGTTTTCCGGCCCCTGCCAAACGGTGAAGTAGCCTAATATACAGCCCTCATACGGCATTGCTTCATGATTGTATATCTGTGGACGCAGTTCGGGAAATTGAGGATGACGCGGGTCATCGGCATCGGCATTAAACCAATAACGGATAAACTTATCACTCTTGTTGTCATATATCCTGTGTGCTAGGCTAACCAGCATTTCCGGATCTTCATGTTCCAAATAATTGCGTGAACGCCTATACACTCCATTTATGGTTTTCAATGACAGGACATATTTCTTGCGAAACGGGTCGTAATAAGCCGCACAACGGTCGTACAATTCTCCCGAAAGAGCTTTCGGCTCACTCCAATGGATTCCGTCAGAAGAATATTTGAGTTTCATGCTGACTGTGAAGCGATTATTAAATTCTACAACAAACATTTTATAACGCTTCGTCCGGTCTTTCTCAAATTTATCAAGCAACACGGAAACGCAATCATGCTCTAATGTATCTACGATATTGGTTCCCGGAACAACGTCCAGATCCGGTTTTATCCAGACTTTCCCGTCGGACGACTCTGCATAGCAAGTGACGAGTCCTAATAACTTTCCGCCACCGGCAGAATACCACATCTTGAATTTATGTTCTTCTTCATCATACCATACGCCACCGCTGAATGGAGCGGCATAAGGGTCGCCATTTATATTCAATTCCCATTTTTTATCAGCTTTCAAAACAGGATTGCCAGAATAATAGATGGGCGAATGATGTATTCGTTGCAGATTTGTTTTCTCAATGAATGTTGTATCCACAAAAAGGATACGTCCTGTTTGCCCGCATACCGAAACATTGCACATTAATAATAAGAAAACTGCCAATAAAGAATATTTCTTCATAATCGTCGACATTTTAAACTACTTACTTTTGCAAACCTGTCCGTTGCGGATTCTGGCCTTTCATCGGCCATCCAGAGTTCGCATAGGAAGTAGCTCCAGATGAGATACATACCATATCAGATGCACCTGCAACAGCTTCAATGCCGACATATAAATATCCTCTTGAATCCATTACCGGACTGGAAGTACATTTAACGCCTAACTCTGCGGATGCAAGTAAACTACCGTCTTGTTTCACTATATAATAGACGGCTTTGTTCGAGATGATATGGATATATCCTCTGTTATCGATGATTGGTACGCAGTTGTTAACGTCCTCCGTTGTAGCATAATGCCATTTTAAAGAACCGTCCGAATTCAAAGCGAAAACACCTGCCGAAGCTTCACCGGTAACAGTATTTCCACCGTTGGCATAAAGCGTTCCATCCGTACCAATCACAACACCACCGTTGACAATGGCTCCCGGAGTCTTGTACACCCATTTTTCCGTTCCGTCAGGATTCAGAGCTATGATAGCGCCACCTGATGTCAGTTCGGCTATGGTATAAATGGTTCCATCCGCTCCTATCGTATAAGAATTTCCTTTCAATGCTGTACCACCCAAATCTTTCTGATAGACAAACTTTTGAGTACCGGTAGCAAAATCATAACCGAAATATCCCGTATTCTTGGAAGAGCCGAAATAGACAGTTCC
The DNA here is from genome assembly GCF_000163675.1 of Bacteroides sp. D22. Lineage (NCBI taxonomy): Bacteria > Pseudomonadati > Bacteroidota > Bacteroidia > Bacteroidales > Bacteroidaceae > Bacteroides > Bacteroides sp. D22. Next base: position 92,533 of record NZ_GG774802.1, read on the forward strand.
GTCTTTGGACAGAGACATACCGGACAACACTTCTACATCTAAAGCTATTTCTTTGACTATATCACCGGCAGGACTTAATACGATTATTTTCTTTCCTCTATGTCCGAAGTAAATATTACCGGATGCATCAATAGCCGGAGTGACAGCATACAAATTAGAATCGGCAGCTTTGTATGCCCATTTTCTGCTACCATTACTTCCTACAGCAAATAAAAACAAAGCACGGGGGTGTTCAGCAGTAGCTGGCTTCAAATCACGAACCACAATATACACATCTCCATTCGGTCCTACTGCCGGACTTGCATATACCATACTTGCCCCTCCGCCCGGATTCAGTTCATTCATATTGGCAGTTACGTCAAATGCCCATTTCTGTGTTCCGTTTTCTGTATCATAAGCATAAAGTTTCACGTCAAATGCTCCTGTGGAAGTCTGGTCGGTAATCATATAAACCGTTTTACCGTCAGCCGACAATGCGGGTGAGACTGTACTTTCAATAGGTCCGCCCATTTCTTTCTGCCACATTACATTGATTGCTTTAGCCGGGTCTAAGATGGTAAGGTCCTTCTTAGCTGTGGCGCTCAAGCCGTTATCATCAGTCACCGTCAGTTTAATGGTAAATGTACCGTCCGACGGATAAACGAAAGTTGGATTCTGTTCCGTCGAGACGGATTTTTTTGCATCGCCAAACTCCCATAACCATGCTACTATCCGGCTTCCTTCATCGGGTATGGAAGCATCTTTAAAAACAGCAGTCTGTCCCAGTTCGTACATATTCTCACCAATGGTGAAGTCTGCCTTTGCCGCAGTGTGATAATATACCTTATCCTCTTCGCAAGAAGAAAATGCAAGAATACAAATCAATGATAATAAATAAGCTAATCTGTTCATAGTATTCATTTTTTAATTGGTTTTATCTATTCCGGAAATATTCAACCCGGGACCTCCGCCAGCGGTGTATCCCATACTCTCTCCATTCGCAGAAGGAGAAATCCAAAAAGCAAATATTTCACCATTATCAATATAGAATTTCACTTTCAGTTGTTTGTTCTTCAAAGAGGCTAATGAAGCGTTGCCTGTCCATTCTATCTTCGCTTTTACATTATCCCCTTTAAAGGCTTTGCACTCATCTTTTGAGAATCCTTCGATTACTTTATTATTGGAATCTAAAAGTTCCACTTTCATTTCTCCCGTGACATTGGCATTGACAAAGAAGTACGAACCGTCAAATTTCAGTAAGGGCGTTTGCAGTTCGCCCGTTCCTTTCATGGAAGCAAACCCGTCGCGACGAAGTGTAGCCAGTCCGGTAGTGGTAATCTCCTGCGTACCTCTCAAACGACGACCACTCAGATAGAAATAGAGTTTGTCACCGACAATTAACGGTGCTCCGGCTACGGATTGCAGGTTACCTTGATTCCATGCGTCCGAGGTGGTCGTATTTACGGCATGGAAAGGATTCATATCCTCACGGAACCAACTGTAACCGTCACGGCTATATCCTACCATGACTTGATTTCTCTTGATTACGTTGTCCGAAGCACAAACATCATTTTCCGGCCCTTGCCAAACGGAGAAGAATCCCAGCATAATGCTTTCATAAGGCGTGGCATCCTGATTATATATCGCAGGCGCTATATTCGGATAGTCTGTATGGTGTTGCTCATTAGCCCACGGACCGAACCAGAATGCACTCAATAATGCTTCCGCTTTCTTTGTTCCAGCTTCCGGGTCGGCGTTTTCATTATAATCCCTCGCACGTACCAGCTTATTCGCATCCACCCGGATATTATGCCGCATGCTATATACCCAAACGTTTCTGAAAGGATTTTTATATACCGTTGAACGGTCGGCAATCGGTTCCGATTGAGCTGCGGCACGCCAGACTTTGCCGTCCGGGGAAGTTTTGTAACGGTATCTCCATTTCCCGGATTCACGGGTAACCAGAAACATCTTGTATCTTTTCGAAGCATTACTTTCCTGTTTATCCAGCCAAATAACAGACGCGTCACGTTCTGAGTTATAGTCAACGATATTTGTTCCGGCTACAATGGAAAGAGTGGGTTTTGTCCAGTGAATACCGTCCGTTGATTCCGCATAACAAGTCACTCCTGCTCCGCTAGTTGCATAGGAGCCACCACCTGCCATGTACCACATTTTGTATTTTCCTTCCTTTTCGTCATACCATACCCCGTCGCTGAAAGGAGCGGCAAATGCCGCACCTTTTGTCCCAGTTTTCTCCCAATCCTGTTCCGGTGTCAGTATCGGATTGCCCGAATAATATTCAGGATAATAGAACGTACGTTTCAGATTAGTGGATTCTATCAGGAAATTGTCTACAAATAACTGGCGTCCTACCGAGATATTAATAACAGAAGGTTTATCCGACAGATAAAAAGGTGACATTCCTTTTTCCAGTTCAGACGAAGATGAACGTACCGGCGGCCACTGTTCGGGCAGACGAATACCATTGTACAATAGCCGTGAATCTACCGGCTCTTCGCTAGGGGGAGCCACTACCGGGGGATTATTATCTCCATCTGGAGTATCATCACTGCCACCGCAAGCTATCAGCATACAAGGCAGGAAAAATAGTAATGTATAAAGTAAACGTTTCATAGTCATTTATCTTTTATTTGTTTACAGGAACATCTATGCCACAGCTTGACAGTCCCGGTCCGCCGCCACTTGTATATCCACGGCTTTCGCCCGTTTGCCACGGAGAAATCCAAAATGCATATATATCAGCGTTATTCAGATAGAACTTCAGTCGGACAGCCTTCCCGATGAGCGATGCTATATCCTGGTGTTTCTTCCATGTAACCAACAATTTTGTCTTATCCGTTTTCTTCACCGGCACACAGTCTTTCCGCGTGAATCCTTCTAATGGCTTTCCATTCTCATCCAGAATTTCTACGGTCAAGCTACCTTTTACATCTGCATTGATAAAAAGATGTTTGCCGTCAAAACGAATCTTCTCCGTCAGCAGATAGCCGTCCTTATCTCCATGCATGGAGACAAAACCATCTCTGCGTAAAGTAGCCAGTCCGGTAGATGTATAGCTATCCCACATAATCTTGTTTCTTTGACGTCCGCTGGAATAGAAATAAAGTGAATCTCCTACTACCAAAGGCACTCCGTTGATGGACTGCATATTTCCCCAGTTCCATGCTCCTTCCGTCTCATTCACCGCCATGAAAGGCTTGAAAGAAGGACGATAGAAATGGAAGCCATCACGGCTATACCCTAGAAAGATTTCATTCTTTTTCTGAATACCCAGTTTGGCACAAACTCCATTTTCCGGTCCCTGCCAGACACTGTACAATCCTAACATAATGCTTTCATAAGCAATGGCATCAAAATTGTAAATACCCGGTTCTACTTCCGGAAACTCCGGATGACGCGGCTCTTTATCGCTCGGAGTAAACCAGTAGACCATATTCTTATCAGGTACTCCTTTTCGGATACGATGTGCGAAACTTACTGCCATTTCCGGGTCTTTATTTTCCAAATAACTGCGTGAGCGGGAAGAAACTGTTGTCCCGTAACGCATACTCAATGCCCACACATCACGGAACGGATTGTAGAATGCTGATGAACGATCGTATAAATCACCAGACTGAGCGACTCCCTCTCCCCAATGAATCCCGTCTGATGAGTATTTTAAGATAAATTGCCATCTGCGATCCGTGGGACGGCGTTCGACATTGAACATCTTGTACCGTTTGGACGGATCTTTCTCCTGTTTGTCTAACCAAATAGTAGCTGCGTCACGATTGCAGGTATCTACAATATTGGTTTGGTTCCAAATATCCAGTACAGGTTTTGTCCAGTGCTTGCCGTCTTCCGATTCGGCATATCCGGTATAAAAGGTCTGATTGTCTCCTTTGTGAAGAACACCGGCACCTGCCAAGTACCACATTTTGAACTTCCCGTCTTTTTCGTCATACCAGATCCCATCACTGAAGGGTGCAGCGTAGAGTCCGCCTTCGGTTGTTTTTTCCCATTCCTTATCAGGTCCGAGTACCGGATTCCCTTCGTAAAACCGGGGAGTATGAATCACTCTATTCAAATTAGTTTCTGCAATCAGAAAAGAATCAACAAATAGTTGCCGTCCTACATTTACAGGAATTACTCCCGGCTTTTGTTCAAGATAGGGTATCGGCATATCTTGTGCTTTTTGTGGCTCCGTATAGCGGGGTGGCCATTGTTCAGGCAGGTGTATGCCATTGTAAAGTACTTCTGTTTGGGCAATAGCAAGCCCCGGTACTACCAAACTGAACAGTAGTACCGCCATATTTTTCAAATTTATCATGTTAATTCTTTCTTAGTTAATATCCCGGATTATTTTCTGTGATATAAGGGTTAGAATTCACTTCATTGATAGGAATCGGCAACCATTCGTGCTTATTGGTGACGAATCCTTTAAAGTCATCTGCCGATATGAACTTCTTGAAGTTAGGATCGGATTCCTGCAACTCTGTAAAACGGCTGGCTAGCTTGCCCCAACGGAGCAAATCATAGAAACGATGCCCTTCCAAAGCAAATTCCAGGATTCTTTCATTCTGAATATCAGCCATGGTTACGGAAGGGAGTTCGCTCATGTTGGCACGTCCGCGTACTTTATTTACTGCCTGCAAGGGAGTCATATTTGATGCTGGTGTGCCACCGCTGACAACAGATTCTGCATACATCATCAACACATCGGCATAGCGGATATACCGCCAGTTCACCCCATGGGCACGGGGTTGATTATATACATACTCCTTGACGCCCGCACCTACACCGACCAATTTAGGAGTCCCGTCTGCTTCCGTTTGTGTAGGCATGGAACAATCAATCCCTTTTCTGATACCTGCTTTGAATGAATGTGCCAAAGGATTGGACACGGTAGCAAATCCTTCTTTTCCATTCTTTGCAGGATAAAGTTCTTCCCATTTATAACCGCCGGGACCTTCCAGACGTACCGGATTGCCGCCTGCATCATTTCTCAAATGAATGCTCGCATCCAAATCATTGAATATCATTGTGGAGAACATTCGGATATCCGTATAGCCGTCCTTGTCTACCGAATTCACAAATGCGTTATAAAGCCAGTTATGTACTACGCCTTCATAACCTACTCCCGCTCCCGGCAACATCAGTCCACGTGAATCGAACGCCAAACCGGAAGTGGCAAGCCCCGGATTGAATCCTGCATTATCGACATCGCCTAGGAATTGAAATTCAAGAATTGATTCTTCGTTATTTTCATGAGCGACATCAAAATTATCGGCATAATTTTTAGTCAGGTCATAAGTTCCGTACTTTCCGTCTATAACATCACCAAATTCTTTGGCAGCTTCACTGTAAAATGTAGTCTTGTCTTCACCATAATATTGCTCGATTCCACTACGGTATAGGTAAGCTTTTCCCAATAAGGCGGCTGCGGAAGCTTTTGTCACACGACCGGCATTCTTGCTGTCCCAATATCCCTTCACGGGCAACAATTCTTTCGCGTGTGCCAGGTCTTCTTGAATAAAATCCCATACGGCAGCAGGTTTTTCCAAAGGACGGACATAGTCATCTCCATTGCGTGGCATCTGTCTGATGGGAGATATATTCCGGAAATTAATCAATAGGTAATAATGCGCAAATGCCCTCCAGAAATAGGCTTCACCCATGTATGCGTTCCGCAGTTCCTCATTGCCGCTGAAATCGACAGACGGGGCGGTTTCAATGATGTAGGATGCTTGGGAAGCAGTGGTGTACATCAATGTATAAGGTTGCTCAATAGTGTAATAACTGGCATTCAAGTCGGCACCAAACATGCCCGGTTTGCCATAATCCGAATTGGACGATGCCTCGTCAGAGCGGATTATCGTTGTCTTAGAGCCGGAAGCTCCTAGGCAGCGTTGCGTAGACATATATCCGTACATGGTCATCACTGCGTCATTTACAGCGGACGGACTGGTGAAATAAGCTCCCATACTCGGCTGGTTCGGATTAATTGCCAGGTCATCAAAGATACCGTTGCATCCGTGTAATATCAAGCCGCCCGCCAAGATAAATGCGGCATATACTTTCTTATAGTTTTTCATATTAATCATATTTTTAGTTATCAGAATGAAGCGTTAAAACCAAAAGTGAATGTCCGGGCATTAGGATATGAACTGATGTCAATGCCACGTGAGAACAATACATTTGAACTGACTTCCGGGTCATAACCGGAGTATTTGGTCAGCGTAAACAGATTTTGTACGCCTGCATAAACACGCAGTTTGTTAAACCGGATTGCTTCCAACCACTTTTTAGGTAACGAATAACCAAGCTGAAGATTTTTCAGACGTAAATAGGAACCGTCTTCAATATAAAATTCACTCGGCAGGGAATTTCCGCCACTTGTGTTTTGGGTTTTCATAATAGGGATTCCTGTATTTCTATTTGTTTTCGTCCATCCATTCATAGCCTCTTTGACCACATTATTGGAATAATCAAAATAATAGGTGTACTTTTTCTGATTGAATATATCATTTCCCTGCACTCCCTGGAAGAAGAGAGTCAAATCAAAGTCTTTGTATTCCATGTTGATGTTCAAACCGTATGTGAAGTCAGGGATAGGGCTGCCCAGAATAACTTTATCATTTGCATTGACTACTCCATTCTTGTCCATATCCGCAAATATGAAATTTCCTTCTGCATCAAAACCGTCAATCTTATAGCCATAGAATGAACCGATAGCTTCTCCCGGCATGGTAATAGAGGGAGCATCGTTAAAGTAGCTGGACATTGCTCCGGAAGTAATCGGCTGCACGTTTTCTCCCAATGATAATACTTTATTCTTCAACGTTGCGATATTGAATGTTGCATCTATATGGAAGTCTTTCGTCAATTGTTTCCTGTAATTCATCATAAACTCCCATCCTGTGTTTTTTACGGAAGCTGTATTAACGTAGGGTTTTTCACGTGAACTGTTAATTTCAAAGATTTGCCCGGAAGACAAGTTCAAGTCTATCTGTGCCAACAAATCTACGTTCTTTTTTACGAAATAGTCTAATGACAAGGTCAAGTCGTTGTTGAAGAAGCCCAGTTCGATACCAATATCTGTGGTTTTGGCAGTTTCCCATTTCAAGTCTTTCGATTTCAGATAGGCTGCGCGTCCTGTCACATAACGTTCACCGCCTACTGTGTAAGGAATAGGTCCATAAGCTATCGCGTCAAAATTATAAGGATTGAGGAAGTTGGCACCCAACTCACCGTAGCTAGCCCTGATCTTCAATTTGCTCATTACAGGATTTTGGAACCATTTTTCCTGGTGCACATTCCATCCGGCGGAGACAGAGGGGAAGTAACCTACTCTATTGTCTTTATGGAATTTGGAAGATTCATCCCGGCGGATACTCAAGGATAGCAGATATTTATTATCATAATCGTAGTTCACACGGGCGAAGAAAGAGAGCAATGCCGCATTACTGTCTCCTGCCGAAATCTTACCATCTTCATTTTGGAATCCGGTAATATCCGTTCCTCCCAAATCGTTAATGGTAGAGTTGGTCATGTAACGATAGTATTCTCTCATCCAGCTTGTTCCTAATAAAGCGTCTATTGAGTGACGGTTGAATGTCTTGTTGTAAGTCAGCAAGTTATCAATCGTATAAGTGAACTCTTCACCTCTTGTTTCCGATACACTGTTACGTGTGTTGCCGTAATCTTTATCAGGAGTTCCATCCGAGTTCCACTTTGTATAGTACTCGGGGGTATGGGTGTAATTATGCTTATTGCTATAATTTCCACTTAACGATAATTTGTATTTTAAGCCGCCCCAAATATCCAGTTGGGCGTTCAAAGAGCCGATTAAATCCGTCACTTTATTAAACTGATCTGTATAATGTAACGGGGCTATCTTATTCTGCGCTTTGCCATCTTCGGGGTTGATGTAATAATCAGGGCCACCAGAGGTAAACCGTCCTTGTTCATCATAAATAGGTAACGTTGGTAAAGCTATGTTGAAAGCTGTTGTAGGAGTTTTATCCTTATGCGTCAGTCCGAGGGTTTCAGAGAATGAGAAACGTCCTTTTTTATAAGAGGTATTCAGGCGGAAGTTATAACGTTTATAATCCGAATAAATCGTCATACCGGTTTGGTCAAGATAACCAAGGCTTGTGCTGAAAGTAGAGTTGTCTCCACCACCTGCGATACTGGCATTCAGATTCCATACCGGAGCAAACTGTATCCATTCTTTTGACCAATCGGTATTCAGGTTCGGATTGGTGGGATTGTCATTCTCCGGTGCATGAGGCAAGCCACTGTTATCTGCCACCATATTGGCAAATTCTCTCCATTCCGACGCATTGAGGAACTCCGGAATATTAGTCGTTTTCTGGAATGCGAACGAACCGTCTATCTGAATGACGGGCTTGCCGGACTTTCCTTTCTTGGTAGTAATCAAAACGACACCATTGGCGGCACGTGAACCATAGATAGCGGCTGCCGCACCGTCTTTCAGTACTTCGATAGATTCAATATCATTGGGATTCAATGAGCTTAATCCGGCATTACTAAATGCTCCATCAATGACATACAGAGGTTCGGTAGCGCCAAAAGAAGCGGCACCGCGAATCACGATGTTTACATCTGCCCCAGCAACACCAGCTTGCTGCACGATGTCTACACCCGGTGTACGCCCTTGTAAGCTTGAAGCAACATTAGATGATACCTGTTTGCTGATTTCTTGGGAAGAGATGGAAGCAACGGCACCTGTCAGACTTGATTTCTTCTGCACGCCGTAACCAACTACTACGACTTCATCCAGGACTTCGGTGTCGTCCTGCAATTGGATAGAATATGAGTTCTTATTCCCAACCTTTACTTCCTGTGTTTTATAACCGATATAACTGACAGCCAGAAGAGCGTCTGCCGGAGCATCCAATGTAAAGTTACCATCTACATCTGTCACAGTACCCGTCCCCGCTCCTTTCACCAATACACTGGCACCAATTATCGGTTCGCCTTTGATATCCGTCACGGTTCCCGTTATTTTCTTTGTTTTTTGGCTCCCTTGTGATGCTGCGGGAGCTTCTTTTGCTTTCAAATATATTTTCTTCTCTCCAATTTCATAAGCTACATTTGTACCCGCGAATAAATCATCCAATACTTTAGAAAGGTCTTTGTCTTTTGCCTGGACAGAAACAATCCGTTCGGGATTGACAATTGTACGGCTATACGCTACCGTAAGTCCTGTCTGTTTAGTAATGAGCGAAAAGACTTTCTCCAACTTGACTTGTTGAAGATTCATTGTTATTTTCTGAGCCGACGCCGCAAGACTTACAGCAAAGCTCAATAACAATACAAGCAATACTCTGTTCTTCATACTTAGTTTGTTTAAAGTTATAAATAGGTTCTTAATCTCTTTGTATTTAGTGGACACACGAGATTAAGAAGCGGGTGAGGGAAAAAACGTTTTTTTCTGAAGTTTTTTTATTTCCAATAAATTTTCGTATGATAATGTATTAGTTTTCAGCAAGATATGGTTTGGATTTTATTTGTAGGAAAATGGGATATAAAAAGAAAAGTCCTTCCGGATTTTATTTTCAGAAGGACTTATAACAATAGATTCATGTTCTTGGCAATTCGCTAGAAACAGTCTTTTGGGATACCGTCACTATCCGGTCCACATAGTGACGCCATACTTACCGGATACCGTCACTATCACGCAAGGATAGCGTCACTATATTTTTTGTAATTTAGTAAAGTTCCTGATTCACCAATTCGTCAAAGAGCTTTGCATATTTCTCTGCGACTGCTTCCGCAAACTTCTTTCCTTTTTCTACGGAAGCTCCACGTGGATCGCCAACACCGGTATCTTTAGATACTTTCCCCCAGTTCCTGGGAATCCATGCTACTTTTTCATTCAAAGATTGTACGGCAAAAGTTTTATATTCTCCATTCCCTGCTTCTTCAAGATTGACCAGTTCGGGGTGATAGTGCATCATTACGGATGTCTCGACTTCATCTGCATGGTCACCCGGATTTTCAAAATAGTCCTTCACCTTTAACACGGTGTACCATTCACTCGATGCTATCAGGAAGTCAGGATAGTCTACCGACAAATCACGAATCATACTTTTAAAAGTATTGCCGCCATGCCCGTTGATAATAATCAATTTTCGGAAACCTTGAACATAAAGGGAAGAAACAATATCAGTCAGTATTGCTTTCTGTGTTTCATAACGCGTATGGATACAGAAGGGAAGTTCCCGTTGTCCCGGATTTTGTGAACCCATGCCGATAGGCGGCATAACCATACAGTTTACGCCATATTTCTGTTTAGCCATCAATGCAGCATCAACTGCTACATCATGGGAAAGAATACAATCTGTCATATATGGCAAATGCAGATTATGAGGTTCGGTAGCTCCCCACGGCAATATCACAATATCATATTTCCTGTCTTTTACTTTTCCATAACAAGATACGGATAAATCTACTTCTTTATTCATATACCCCATTTATTTCTAATGATTATATTATTTCATTTTTACTATCACTTCTTTCTTATCTTCATTATATTCAAACTTCACCGGAGCGATTTTCTCTAAATCCATTAATACTTTCTCTAATAATGTATTGTCCGAAGTCAATGTATAGACATACTTCAAAACGTTTTCATCTTCAACTTTAAACTCTACATTATACCAGCGGTTCAATATTTTAATGACTTCCGGCAACGGGGTATCTTTAAATACTATCACATTCTGTTTCCACATCGACAGGCGTTGCATATCGTTCATTTTGGAAATAGTACACTGCTGGTTATCTTTGTTGTACACTAATCTTTCGCCGGGTTGCACCGGGTATTTCTTTTCCGTAGGAAGGGTAAGATTAATATTTCCTTCATCCAGACATACTACTATATCCTTATTCTCCGGGTAATCCTGTACATTGAAAGAAGTTCCCAATACATGAATTGCCGGTCCACTTAAATTGACTATAAAAGGACGGTTCTTATTTTTGGCTACTACGAAATAGGCTTCTCCTTCAAGATAAACTTCCCGGGTGTTCAAAGCAAACTTCTTCGGGTATCTTAGTTTCGAATCAGAATTGATATATACTTTTGTTCCGTCCTGAAACATGATTTGTATGCGTTCGCCTTTATCCACCACTACTTCTTCGTATTCGGAAGTGCCGAACAGGTCGACTTTTGAATTCAGTTGCATATAAAGTCCGACAATTAAGACAACAGGTATCAATACGGCTGCAACTCGGAAACAGATACGCTTCAACTTCTTGATACGAATGTTCTTCCGTATCTGTTCTAATATTTTCTTTGAAGGAATATCATGGTCTACATACAAGTCTGCAAACTCATTTTTTATCAGTTCGGAATCCTGTGTCATAGCAGCTTCAAGATAGTCGCTACCCTCTTCCGTGGCAAACCACTCTGCCACATATTTTGCATCTTCCGGGCTGGCAATTCCTGCCAGGACTTCTTCTATTTGTTTATCAGTAGGTCTATTCATTTTTATCACTTTATTAAATGGACACTCAGAAAGGTCATTAGTGTGGTGAATGCAACAATTATTAACATCTTACTTAGATGGATACGGAGAAGTTTCAACGCTTCCGAATAATGCGTCTTGATAGTATTTACGGATAGATTCATCCGTTCCGCAATTTCCTGATTTGTCAGTTCCTCTTGTACTTTCATCAAGCAAATATCCCGTTTTTGCGCAGGAAGCATATCCACTGCTTTATAAAAACTGGACATCAACTCTTTTTTCTCCAGTTTTTCTATCAGATTATCTTCGTAAGGCGAAGCGGCTTGTGCCATCTCATAGTTCTTTGCAATCGCGCTGTTTTCATTACGAATCAAGTTCAAGACATGATTTTTTGTCATCGTAAAGAGATAGTTCTTTAGGCTGATTCCCACACGTAGTTCTGAACGAAATTCCCACAAACGGCTAAAGACATGTTGCACTACATCTTCTGCCATATCAGAACTCATTAAATAACGATAGGCTAATACATATAATAGTTTATGATACCTTTCATAGGCTTGGGTGAAAGCTCCTTCATCACCTTGTTCAATCAAGGCGAAGAGTTTCTCATCATCTGTATCAGTATATTGGTCAATCTTGTTTTTCATTCTTCGGATTTTGTTTACTTGTTTCCAAAAGAACTAAATGTTTCTCTCTTTATGAAAAGCAAATGTAGCAAATTCCTTAGAAAACCTAGAGGTATTTACGAAAAAAGTCCCCGATTAACAATTCCTCTTTTGAAATGAGGAACCGTTAATCAAGGACTACTCCACTAACTAATTAACAATATATTATAAATGATAGGTAACAATTCTTTCTTCGGGTGAATCGATCCAGAGGCGCCATACTCCTTCCGACACTTTCTCCGGTGTTCCGATATTTGCTTTAGGTGGACGACGGCTTTTGATGGTCAGATAGCCTTTCCCTTCTGTTGCTTTCACTTTCATCGTTTTGCTGTTCATATAGACATGGATATTGCCATTTGGAGTGGGGACAGTGCCTTCCATCCATTTCAATCCTCCCAACACAGGAGCAATAGCAAACTCTTTATATCCTTCTTTTACAGGTTTCACTCCCAGATAATATTTGCCCAACAGGTAGATAGGACTCGCTCCCCAGGCATGGCACAAACTCTTTCCATAAGGACGGCCATACATGGCAAGATGTTGCGTTCCGGTTTCTTCCGGGTTATATTTTTCCCAGAAGGAGGTAGCACCTTCCTTTAACATTCCTCCCCAATAGGCTTTCATTTCTTTCATTACAGCATCCTGTTCGCCAAGAGCACAAAGTGCTTCCAGTTCGTAAAAACGCATATAGGGAGTTGTTATTTTCAGAATACTGTCATTTAGCAAAACAGACTGTTTGATGGCTTGTTGCTTATCTTCATTCAAATATTGAAAGAAGACAGAAAACATATTCGCATAACGGGTGACCGCATCACTTTGCTGACCGTTGACGCAGTTATGTACAAATGCCTGTTTCTCGTTATTCCAGAAGGCAGGTTCTAACTTTGCTTTCAAAGCAGCAGCCAGTTTCTCGTATTTCTGTTTGCCATTGGCATCTCCAACCAATTCTGCACACAAAGCCATCGTTTCCAGACTTCTGCAAAATAAGATTTGTTCAAAAGAGAGTTCACCTTTCTTATCCAGATAGCCGTCTGCCCAGTCCACAAATACCCAGTCACCGGTCATACCTTCTACCATGCCATTCTTATTGGTACGTCCCAACACGTAATCCATCATTGTTTGCATACGTGGATACAGTTGGTTGACAAAATGGCGGTCGCCACTATACATATAATAGTCATATACACTAAGAAACCAATAGAAAGTATAGTCCATGATTGTATTACTGTGGCTGGTTACAGGATCCTTGCCACGAAGTAACCAAATTGTACGTTTGACGGACTCGTTATCAAAGAAAAGATAATAATTCATCAAATAACTTTGGATAGCATCGCCACTCCATACCCAACGGTCACGTTTGATACCGTCAATGAAGAATTCGCGGGTAGTGAGATGCATGGTGTATGCGCCAACTTCCCAAATACGATTCAGTTCTTCATCATTGCAACGGAAATTTCCACGGTATTCTTCAGGAAGATATTCATATTGCATGGAGACTTCTCCAATCTGTACACCCGGCTCGTGAGTTACATAGACATAGCGGAAAGCTTTGCTGTTCTCCAATGTATATTCGTTTTCAGAATTACTCAAGGGAGAAGTGCTGCGGATAGCAAGGTCGGTCACTTGTCCCGGTTCGAGCAAGAGTTTGTCCAATGTTTCGCAATATGCTTTATCTTTTGCTTCTTCCGGGCTTTCACCATAATAAATTTCTATTTTTCCTTTTCCGGAAAGATTCTTCAATGTGATAAATCCGAATGTTTCTTTTCCAAAATCATAAAGGATACCTCCTTCGGGCTGTTCTGTCTTCGTAGCAGGTTGCTGCGGTTCACGCATCAGACTGAATTGGGAAGGACGTTGGGTAGCTCCGTCAAAGTTCCAGCATCCGGCATCCATATAGATAGTGGCAGATGTGTCACTCGCTTTTCCGCTCTCGTCAATCCATTCTTTATCTTCGTAAGTTACACGCCAGGAAGAGTCTGAATTCACTGTTTTTCCCTTCACATAAATAGTGGGAGGAGTTGCCTGATTCCAGACTTTAATGTTCAGATTATGTTTTCCGGCCGGAAGCAACATGGTTTCCGGCATACCGAACTGGAGCTTTCCATCCAGTTTGACGTTGTACTTTCCTTCGGCAGCAATAAAAATTTCTTCCGGCTCGGAAAGATTCAGTTGCTTGCTGAATTCTACGACAACATAATGACTGTCCGTTTTCCAAAAAGGAGGGAAAAATGCACCTCGTTCCGTACGACGGTTATTCATTTGATTTCCCAGCCAGATTTCGTAGTCTCCCGGATACCATATCCAGGTCTGGGCAAACGTGCTGCTTGCCAAAGACAAGGCACTAAGTAATATCATATATTTCTTTTTCATTTTTCTTTCTATTACTAACAAACTGAATCGTAAGAAATAATTCGTTCCACAGTGGTTGACGTTTAGTTCCACATCTGTTTCCCTTTAGTTCTACAATTGTTTTCCTTTAGTTCCATATCTGTGGAACGAATCACGTATTACAGTTAAATGACTTGTCAATACCTACTGGATATTCAGCAGATCCTTATACGCTGCTTCCACTCCCGCACGTTCACGAATAACACTATCCACCTTCGGACCATTGTTTTCCCATACATTTCCCGGACCATTGGCATTTTGCAGATACTTCTCTCCTTCTGTCCAATTATCACGTACAGTAATAAAGGAAGAACCTTCATCCGTATAAAGATAGAACCAGTGATTAGGGTCGTGTACATACCCCGGCTTATAAATACTATGCACGCAATTCTCCGTTACATAACTTTTCGGCTGCGAACCGAGTGTGTAAATACCTGCCACATCATACATGTGTTTCGCATAATGATGAATCAGATTGGCATGTACTCTGTTATTACGCATACAATTCACAGTTTGCGTCCATCCCCAACCAAGACTGATGCCACTATAAGGCACTTCACTGATTTCATTATGCTCGATATTGACGTCCCCTACATATCCCGCAGCAATGGCAAGGCATCCCCAATCTTCATTGCCTATTTCCGTGAAATAGCAATTATTGATTTGTTGCTGTGTGCATACTTCCCGACGATCAGCAGGGTCGTATGGCAAATGCGTTTCATGAGCAGCCGGAGAAAAACTGCCGACTAACAGACCATTTCCGGCAATATCGCGGAAGAGACAGCCACGAACAACACCGCCTTGCACCGCTTCTTCATAATCCAATCCGGTTGAGCCTAAATGCTCGAATCGGCAACGCTCGAAATCAATCTGCCTTGCAGCAACCACACGAACAGCAGCTGCGGGACGTCCCAACCATCCTTGGTTATCCAACGGATGATTCAAGTAATCCCGTTGCATTTTCGGATCAATCCGGTAACCATCTGTCAGATACATACCTGCCTGAAGAGGTACATGTCCTTTTTCTGACGGACGCATCCACGTAGTATAGGAAAAAGTAATTTTCTCAAAACGAATATGACACACAGGACGATCCAAAGTTCCTTCCACCCGTACTAATGTCTCAACGGCAGGCACGATCACTTCCGCCTCCTGCATCTTCTCTCCTTCCCGTGGATAATAATATACTTTACGGGCATCTATATCATGATACCATTCTCCGGGTACATCCTGCAATTCGCGGGCATTTGTCAGATAGAAAGCAGAATTATGTCCGTCCGTCGTCACCATCGGACGCGGCCAGGGATGCTCAAACTGAATCCGGCTTTCCGGTTGATGAAAACGTATTGCCGCGCTGTCTCCCTGCACTTCAACTGAACGAATCCGAAGATTGGCAACACACCACATCTGATGTAATACCATCTCGGCATATTTAGCTTTCAAATTTCCTTTATTATCAATAAGTCTGCGAATGGAAACTGCAGGTACATAAAGAATTTCATTCTTCTCATCTACACTGCAAATGCGATTCATCTTTTCGAAATCCTCCACATCACGGGCACGAACTGCCTTTTTTCCATTCACCCACAACTGGCGGAAATCCAATGGACGTCCATTAAATGCCGGGACATCTGCTACCCAAACTTTCCCTTGCTTCTTCCAACCTTTTATGCTGATTCCTCCACTCAATATCACCTTTTCATCGCCTACCGAACGAATAATTGTGGGCGATTCCTTGGTTCCGCTATCTTCCGGACGGATAAAAACCGGTTCATGGAAGGCATACGTTCCACCTTCCATATAGATTGTGATTCCACCTTGGATACGGTTATCCTCTGTCCTGCGCCATTCTCGTGCTTGTCGCAAGGCAGAAGTCAGCGTGGCTTTAGGAGATTGACGAGTTCCGTCGTTGAAGTCACTGCCCTTGGGAGAAATCCATATCTCACCGGCCAATAGCCAGTGGCTGCACAAGATACATATAGCCGTTACAAATAACTTTTTCATGATTTTTTTCATTTCTGTATACTAAACAATCCGGACTATCTGGCAAGAGGCATCCATACAGTCATTTCTCCCTTTCCTCTGTTTCCCCAGGCATAATAAGGAATCAAGCGGATATTTACTGTCTTTTCAGCCTGAACAACCGGCCGGTAAAGCACTCCTTCCCACGAAGTTGCAGATGCCAGACGTGCCATTCCTTCAAGTGCAACAATCGGACTGCCTTCAATTGTGATTTTCTTCGGAGTTAGTTTTATATCAGCGGGAATCAATACGTTATCAATCTTTTCCCCGTTTGCAATATCCATACTTTCCAGACAGTAAACCAACGGCCCGCGCTTCACGACCACCTGATTACGAATCTCCTCTGCTAACGGATGGGCTTCGAGCAAACGGACAGGCATATCCATCACCAGCTCCACTACATCCCCCTTCTTCCATGTACGATTTACTTCCGCATACGAATTTGCCTTTGCATTGGTTTGCAGCGGCTGTCCATTCACCGTGAGCGTAGCCTTTTCGCACCATTCAGGAATACGCAAGAAGAGCGAGAAAGCACCCGCCTTACGAGGAACTCTATCCAACGTTACGCGTACCTTTCCTTCCCAGGGATAATCCGTCTCTTGTGTTAATGCCAGCTCTCCTTTGTCTTTCCAAATCGTAGTCAGCGTATTTGCACCATACAAGTTACAGTAAATGCCTTCCGGACTCAATGTGTAGGCGTAATTCTGTGCCTGACACAATGTACGCAATGTATTCGGCGGGCAGCAGAAACAACTGATATATTCCGTCCGTTCCTTCGGCCAACGAAGCGTGTAAGGAAGATCCGCACTGATACGAAGCGGATTGGTATAGAAATATTTCTTTCCGTCCAGACTGATACCGCTCAATACACTATTATAAAGACAAGTCTCTACAAGGTCAGCATATTTCGCATCCCCTGTCACTTCCAGCATACGCCAGTTGAAAAGCATATTTCCGATATTGGCACATGTTTCATTGTGCGCTGTACTATTCGGCAACTGATAAGGACGTCCGTAGCTCTGATGTACCTTCTGAATACTATCCGGCTCATAGCAAGTCCCGTCCGGTGACGTTCCATCATAAAGAGCACCGCAAGCTCCGGTCACGTACATCTTCCGGGTGACAATATCATTCCAGATACTAGTCAGATTTTTCATCAATTGTTGTTCGCCTGTCTCGGCATATACATCCGCTACTCCTGCATACAGATAATTTGCACGTACGGCATGCCCCATTGCACGATATTGGTCGCGGAAAGGAATACGATCCTGATTATCATCCGTTCCGTTTTCCACCATACCGCGAATATCAATCAGGTTCTTCGAAAGTTCCAGATAACGGGGATTTCCTGTGGCACGATACATTTCGACCACTCCCATATAATGTGAAGGGCAAATGGCATTACGAGCCAGTTCGGCAGAAGCCGTTTCGTAAAAGTGGCAAAGAAAATCCGTTGCTTTTACGGCAGCATCAAAAAGAGTAGTCTTTCCGGTGGCACGACGATGCACAATACCCGCCATCATCAGGTGTCCCAAGTTATATGTCTCAAAGTTCAGCCGATTGGCAAAAGCTCCTTTTTCATTCTCGTCACCTACTTTCGTTCCAATGACCGTTTGTTTATGCTGATCCTCCAATGCATGAGAGTCAATCCCTTTATTCAGTTCTTCGATAACAACAGGCGTATGTATATAACCATCTGCACGTTGGGCTTTTACGACACAAGCAATAAAGTTATCCATCAACTTATCCAGTTCCGGATCTTTGTTGACAGCATAGACAGAAGCCACTCCTTCCATCCACTTATACATATCTCCGTCATGGAACGGAGGTCCCCAATGTTCACCCTTGCACACACCGGCAGCAATCTCAAAATTACGGAAACCGTGAGAGATCTCCGGCGTGTTCCAAGTGTTCCACATACTTTGCAGGGAAGTCCGGCTAAATACCTGAAAGCGATCTCCCCAGAATCCATCTGTCCAATGTACGGCACTGATTCCGGTATTCGCCATCTTCGCAAAACGGCTCTGACTCATATCCGTCAATCCATTGCTTTGCGCAAGTGCTCCCGTAACGGAGGCGGAAGCTAAAAGAAGTAACAGTTTTATCTGTTTCATTAATATGGATAATTTAAAATTTACACAATATCTTTATAAAAAGACGTGATTATCCGTATTTTGTACTCAATAAAACAAAAAAGCGAAGATTGCCAAGCAACCCTCGCTTTCAGTAAAAAATATCTGAACTAACCTTTTATTTCTTGTTTATCAGGCGTATAATTCAATCCTGCCTTCCTCGCCTGCGAATGTTGGAACTGCCGGGCAATCTTATATTCATGTCCCTCTTTGAGCAAATAACTCCCAGTCTGTTTAAACCAAAAGCCGACATTCGCACCTATACATTGCTGCCGAATATCCAGCACCCACTCATAGTCACATATCCGGGCTTCCTTTCCCGACTCCCCTCCGGCAACCACCTGTTCCACCCAATCCCCTAACTCGCCTCTGAAATCAATCTGACTAAGTAGCGGCTCGCAGATAATAATTTTATGTTTAATAGGTATTTCTTTATAAATAGGTAGACGATAATCCACTCTATCCTGATTCTCCATTGTGCAGCAGATTGTTACGTTCTCATATCCATCGCCCCAATCCGTAGGCAGACACTGTTGTAATCGATCGATTCGTTTGGTTATAAAAAGAAAATGCAAGTCCTGCCGTATCCGCATCATCTCCCATGCTTCGGCACGCCATTCGTCAGCATCTTCTATCAGAAAATCCGAAGTAAAACAGGTATATACCAGATTGCCCGAAGGTATCTTATACGTACCGTTCTTTTTCCGAAGCAAGGGTAAATCAAACTTCTCCGTCTTTGTCACCACCGAACTGTCTTTTCCATATTTACCATCCGTCCGATACACATAACAATGGCGGCAGCCCTCACTCAATTTGTGACAGCCATGCCAAAGATTCCACATTGAAGCTTTTTCACCCATCTTCTTTTTTTCTTCAAAGATATATTTAAACTATTACATAACCATAAAAAGAGTGCACCCTATTCTTCAACAGAATAAAGGTGCACCAAAACACAAACAAAACAAACAATAGAGCGACCTTCACAGGCAGCCGATCCACAAGGGATCTTTATCTTAGTCAGCCCATCTTGATGATGATAGCTTCACTCATAGCGATACTCCTACTGCTGATAACAATGCAGGCAAAAAGTATTCCATGTATTGCCTTACATGACGGTTTTCCATTTCCTCCCAAAATTCTAATTGCTTATAACGGGCAAAGTAGCACCCAAAAATCATAAAAGAATGTTTCTTTTTATCGAGAAGACATTTTGCTAATCAACTATTATATATAATCATTAATCCCTAATATTGTTTGTTAGTTACCTTCTGCAAAGGTCCGTATAATCACGAATATGGCAAATTGTATTCATGTTTAAGAGAACAATATCTGTTTACAAACAAGACTAATAGCTAATATTTTAAAATAGCCTGTTTCAGTATATGCAAAATTCAAACTCAAAAGCTACCACTTTTACGTTATTCGCACATTTAGGGCTATACAATTCCAATTATCACAATAGAAAAATTCGCCCTCATTCTCATTGTATATCCCGATGATGAATATGAATATTATTGAACAATCATTCCATTAAGCCCGATATACCTCTACAAAGATAGTATTATTCTATATATTTCTATGCAAATCCTCAAAAAAGAATTCTCCTCTTTTTATAAATAAAGTAAAGTAACATCAATGCCGATATACTAATTATTAGCCTCCAACTTATATTTTTCCTATAATATAAGCTATTCTCTTCCTCCTCACAAACCACTTTATGATGATTCGTGTCGATGAAAGATGATATTTGAGTATCTTCTTTCTCATCTATCCTCTCTTTTTTTTTCAAAAACCTTATTCACCGTCTTTCTGCTACCTGAAATAAAACAGGTGGAAGAGAAATCCCCTGTCGCAGTATCTTTCCCCAATACTACCAATATTTGTTCGGTAGACTCCTCCATCCGTTCCAGCATCTTCCTTTCCTGATTAACATCATACGAAGCCACATGGGAAGAATGCCCGGAAGAACTTGAATCCATCTGCACCTCACTGCTCCTACTGATAACTTCCTTCTTAGTCCTACATCCCGAAAGCACCCCCGGAAGAACGAACCCCAATAATAAAACAAACAGCAGCTCTCTCCCACTCTTCATAAACTCCCTCACATCAAAACAAGGACACGCTTTCACATATTCATAAGGTTCGATCACCCCGTCTCCATTCAAATCCGGCGAAGTATCCCGGTGTCCCAATACCTGAAGAATAGTATATTCCCGTTGCAAATCCATTATTACTTGATAAAGCACCCGTTTTTGAACATTTGTCCGAGTATCTGCCGGATGTCCGTTCTCATCCAATCCCCCGATATAACAGAGCCCGATACTTCGCTCATTCCAACCTTTGCAATGTGCTCCGGGCAAATCAATTTCCCTTCCTTTCTCCAGTCTTCCGTCCAGACGGATAACATAATGATATCCGATACCGTTGAACCCACGTTCCCGGTGCCAACGGTCAATATCTGCGGCGGTAAAGTCCTGTCCGGCTTTTGTTGCCGAGCAATGCACTATAATAGAATCTATCTTTCTCATGACATTTTATTTTTATCAACTAACCTCATTAATATTCCGAAGGAGGAATGCGCTTCACACACCCTCTGATCTCACACTTTTTCACCTCCGACTCTTTCTGTGCCAACTCCACCTCATGGCATTTATGTATCCAGTCGATCTTCTCTTCCTGCTCCTTGCGAAGCTCGATATAAAGCCCGTCTATTTTCTCGTCCCGCTTGCCAGGCGATCTTCCAACCAATCCACCTTTTTACGACGATTTTCTTCTTCCAGACTGCTCACGTCTGCCTCTTCTTTCCGTGCATCCGTTTTCCGGCAAGAGATATATCTCACCATCCATTTCACCGCTTCCAAACCACCCATAGCAGTAATAAAAGCAAGGATTGTAGTTATTTGCATATTGATCTATTTATGTAGTTATAAAGAAAGAATGAGGCCGAAGCCCCATTCCATACAAAATCGCTAATTCCCGACTTTCCGTTTATCAAGCTGCCGGATCGGGTGCTTCGCCATTACCTCCTGCACCTCCGTCAGGATCCGGTGCTTCGCCTCCTTCGCCTGAATCACCGTCGATGATACTTGAGTCGTTGATATGATCCAAATCCTTAAACTTCAATCCATCCGAACGCGTCGAGGTTCCCGTAAAGAGACGGATATCCGAATTCGCACGAAAACAAACCCGCAGACCACTGATGTCGGATACAGTAAAGTCTTCTGCCTTTTCCGTTCCTTTGCTTTGAGCTGAAAGGAAAAAGTAACCCAATCCCTTAATGTTCACTGAACGGCCCGAAAGTAATGTCTTACGTAGAAGTGTACGAAAATCTTTCAATACACTAATTGTTTCACCCTCACTTACACCGGAAGTAGAAGAGATTTCTTTTGCAAACTCATCCAGTGTAGCGCTCGTATCATATTGATAAGAAATCACCGGATACACTTTCTTTCCTGCCTCTTTGTTTGTCGGATCACACAGACGTTGAACTCTTTTAAATCTAATTGCCATAATACTTTTCTTTTTTTAAATGAATACTGTTTAATAATTACTTCGCTAACGTTAACAATGCAAAGATGCGACATATTCAACGGACATGAAACGACAAGCGATTATCGGCTATACAGCATATTAGAGGAGCCTTTTTCCTTAAAAAAGGAAGTGAAATCAAATAAAAAACGACAAAAAAGGTTAGTCAGGAAGAAACAAAAACAAATAAATATCACATTTATTCAATTCAATAGATATATTTTCATTTATAACATATAAAAAGGTGTAGGAATTATAGGGCAAATCTTATCAGACACATTGTCCTACTTGATACCGTATTTCCTACACCTAAAGAAAGAATACCCTGTTTTTATCTATTCAGAAGTCTCATCAATAATCATTTTACTATCTATTTGTGTCTTCATTTATTATAGTAATCGTTTTTGAGAATATAGAATCTCCTCCTGCGTCGTGGACTCCATAAACAGCCATAGAACCACAATTTATGCCATTCATTCTTTTTACAGTAAACTTTTGGCTGCCAGTTTCTATTCCCACAACTGATACCCTGGGTTCCAAGACAGAACATCCATCTGGCAATACAAAATTTATTATGATCTTATAATCCACATTATCTTCTGACAATTTCCATACAGGCATTTCCTTTATAGTCTGGAGTACTTCTTTATCTAAATCCATGCAAAGCCCTTTAATAATCCGGCTATTTATTATTTTCTTACTTTTGGATATAGTAAAGCCTGCTATGATCTCTCCTTGTATTCCCATCTCAACAGCTTTTGACTGATAATCTATATTTTCTTTGAGAAAAGAAAATATACTGTGTAGTCCTGTTGAGGAGCAAAAAGCATCGCAACCTATAGAATCCATTTGTATTTGAGAAATAACAATCGTATCATTTCTTGTTGCATCTAATGTTGTGACTGTTTTAAATCTAGACCTGTCATCCAAGTCCTGTGCTTTAACCGAAGCATTGACTACTATCATTAGGATAATAAACGAAAATAACCATGAGTGTAAATTTTCTACCCTACTTTTTAAAGATTGTTTTTTGTAAATCATAAGAATGTTTTTAATGTTGATACATTGAGAATATTTAAAATCTGTGCTATAGCCTATTGGATTAACCTATGTCTGCATACATAATTTATTCATTAGTGTAGGTAAATAAGAGTCGCTAATTGGTATTAAAGCCCCATCAATACGGATTCTTTTCCGTTCGATATAATTAATATGAGATAACGAAACAATATAAGAACGGTGCACACGACAAAAATTATTTCCGCTAAGACATTCTTCAAAACGTTTTAGACTTACTTGCGAAAGTATGGGCTTTCCATCTGTGCGATGCACCTTTACGTAGTCTCCTCCATATCCTTCCATATAGAGAATATCTTCCTGACGAAGTCTAACAATCCGAGGGCCCTCACGAAGAAAGATAGGCTGTCCAGCCTGTTTGTCACACAACAGTTTGTTGACTTCCATTAAGTCTTGGGTAATTTTCTCCAGATACTCCATCAAATCATTGAGCGTGGAAACATCCCCATCGAAAGTAATACATTTCAGCATAACATCTCGTTTTAATTGTAGTTATCTACCACAAATTAAAAGAAAACATCAGTAAACTAAAGTTAAACACCGGCAAACGGGGATTCTTTGCAGGTGAGACAGACAGCAAGCAAAGGTGAACAGATTCAACCCTCTTCCTGCATAAGCCACTTTTTGAATAATGGAGTCTTTACCTTACTTATAATAATACGTTCTGGAATAGGCAAAAGTAAATTCACGGAAAGTCGGTTACCTAACCAAAGATCTATATCTTTAATAGACTTACGGGATACAATAAATTGGCGGTTAGCACGAAAAAAAAGCTGTTTATCTAGTTGCTCGCCAAGTGCATCAAGCGTCCGGTCTACAGGATGCCTTTTACCATCAAAAGTATAAGCAGTAACCTTCTCCTGAACAGTATAAAAATAGTAAATATCATCTACCGAGAGTGGATAAAATTTGTCAGCAAGCATAATCAGCAACTTCTTTACTTCATTCCTGTTTTTAATAGCAGTATTAGTTTGCAGGATATGTTCCTCACGCTCCAACGGATTAAAAAGAAGGAATTTATTCAAAGCATGCTCCAACGTTTTTTGTGTAACAGGTTTTAATAGATAATCAATGCTACTCACCTGAAAAGCTTGTAAAGCATATTCATCATAAGCAGTAGTAAATACCACAGGAGCCGCTATATCTACTTTTTCAAAGATTTTGAAGGCCAATCCGTCTGCCAGATGAATATCCATAAAAATAATATCCGGTTGTGATGAACTCCGAAACCATTCGATACTATCTTCAATACTTTCCAGTTCAGCAACCACTTCAATGTCAACTACCGAATTGTGGCGTAAAATAGCCTTCAGACTGCTAACTGCTGCTGTTTCATCTTCAATAATAACCGCTTTCATATATTATCCCAATACGTTTAATAAAGGAAGAAAAACTTTAAAATATCCATTAGATTTTTCTATATAGATATTCTCCCCAGTCAACATCAGATAACGTCCCTGAAGATTCTTTAATCCTATCCCACTACAAACATAATCTTCCATTTTAGGTTGAATAGGATTTGATACTACCAATAAACTTTCTGATACTGTATATATCTTGATTCGCAAAGGGTGTTGCATACTGATAATATTATGTTTAACTGCATTCTCGATCAATGGAAGTAGACTTAGGATAGGCAGTTTTTTCGGTAGACAGGGTTCTGCGACCTGAATTGAGAAAAACAATTTATTTTCATATCGTACACTAAGTAGATAAGTATATGCATTTACAAAATTCAATTCTTCATTAAGAGTCACTAACGTTTTATGATCACTCTGCAAAATATACCGGAAAACATTAGATAGCCCTTCCAAATACTCAAGTGGTTTTTCCTGTTCTCCTGTCCGGATCAGCGAATCAAGTCCGTTTAATGAATTAAAGAAAAAATGTGGATTAATCTGCCCCATCAACGCGTTATATGAATTTTGCAATTTCTCAACTTTTATCTTCTCATACTCCAACTTCATTTCTTGTTTCTTATCAAGCAGATGGAGCAGAAATATACTTAACATAATAATCAACAAAACAAAAATATGTTCTATTAATAAAGGATATGAATCAGCAGCAGAAAAGATAGTACTTATTCCCAATCGGATCTGTTCAGGAGTAACAATGGAATCTGTGGCTATATTCAGCGTTTTAGTCGAAACTTCTGTTATTGAAATAAAACCATCTGTGCACTTGTGAGGATGGGGCACTGTTATATTGCATATCCTTTCCATAAGTAATTTATGTAAAATAGGATATATTTTATATAATCCGAAAGCAATAAATAAAACTACTCCCATCGCAAATCCTATTATTTTCACTTCCTTACCTCGAAAAAACTTATTTCCCCATTTATACATCCATCTATAAAAAATAAATAATATGAAAGAAAAAAAGAAGAACCAGAATATGGAAAACCAAAAATTACATTTTTCCGTTTCACACATAAGAACGGATACTTTCGAATCCATCATCAAATCATAGTGCCGCATCAAGAGTGTAAAATTGGCAAAAAGAGAAAGAATCACTGATATAGTGAATCCAATAAATAATTCGTTCTTTGTCAATCGCAACATAGTCCTCTTTTATTTTGTTAACCCCACAAAAATAATCAATCCAGCAACTCTATCTCAAATAAGCCGATGAAACGGACAAAACAGTCGGTGAACCGCCATCTTTTTATAGATAAATGAAAATTCAGGTGGTATATTGCATCCTCTTTTCATAAATAAACCTCATCGACTTATTTTAATTTTCCCCGATAAAAGATTTCACCCAAAGTAAGAGAAAGTGTAGCACCTATAACGTCACGGTTTAATATCTCTTTTTTCAGACGTAACCGGTCATAAAAAATACCAATATTAATTCTTCCTCTAAATACGGGCAATCCTAGTCCGGCATTAAACCGTAAAGACACTCCGGAACTTCCATTGATCCTCATATAAGAGTTAGACAAATCAATTCCGGCTTTATAAGATACTTGTTTCCAAAAGCCATCAGAAGAATAACCGTTAGGAAAATAACAAATGCCGACACGACATTCATTCACGTCTTGAAATTCAATTCGACTGTCTACAGACGTTAGAGAAGTATATTGCTGAAAAGTATAATCCAACGCATAAGTCCATTTTTTATATTGTAAAGAACCGCCTATTCCAAAATATTGAGGTAAGCTTTGCTTCTGACTTCTTTGCTTCTTCTTATTTTGTGTTTTGTCATTTACAATGTATTTCTCATTAGTGACATCCATTTTCTGGCGATGGCCGTAAACAACCCCTAGTGTATAAGACAAATCATGATTCAATGCATAGTGATATTGAACTCCCCCATTTGTATAAAGTGTCCTTGCGTGCATCTTCTTATCAACAGCCACGTCATTTTGTTGCTCTGACAATACAATGTTACCAAACAAATAACTAACATTTATTCCTATAGACCAATATTGGGATAACAGATAAGCATTTGACCAACTTATTTTTGAGATTCCTCCACTTCCAGTAAAAGCGCCAATATTACTCTCATGAGGATTTCCTTCTATAGGTTGAGAAGATTGGAAATAATAACCAACTGAACTATAAGGAGTCAGACTTACTGCTGTATACCACCGTGGAATTACCCGCCCACCCAATATCAAAGCAGAAAAACTTCCAGTAAACGCCCGATTAGAGCTGCCTTCAGAAGTGCACGATTCATTTTTGGCAAAAATTGCAAGTTCTGTTAGAAGCCGTTTACTGTCTAAGGCTGTCAATCCTGCCGGATTTTCAATGTTCATCAGTACATTATTCCTCATTCCGTAAGCAACTCCACCCATACCTGCATTCTGTCCATAAAGTCCGTTTTGCAGTTCTCCGATGCCAAACATAGAATATGGCGATGAAGTCATTACGTTTTGTGTCTGTGTCTTTAGTGTCATTAATAAAAGAAGAATCAGGCAATTAATAGCTTTCATATATTTTGTAATTTAATTGAAGAGTTATAGGATGTTGACCTTTAGTATCACTAAATGTCAGATTTCTCAATGTCTTGGTATAATCATCACTATTAAATACTAATTGAAGATTATGCTTGTATTTTCCAGAAGTTCCCAATTCATCTTTCATGAATTGCGTAACATCAAAATAATAGTATGTATTTCCAAGAAATACATCATCCTTCACTAATTTCCCTCCTTGTACTTGCTTTCCCAAATAATCTTTAACAGCATCAGTGACTACATTATTTTCGTCTGCTATATACAGGAAAATGCTATCCGGCAAGGTATTATATCCTGAATAAGTACCATATTCAGGATAGATTCTCAATCCTGCTTTTTCTATATGCACATATTCACCTTGCTCCATTATATCATTAAGATAAGGAAACTCAAGGCGGGTATACCATCCGATACCAGCAAATAGCACTCCTCTGTTTCCTAATTCTGCAGAAGGTATCTCTACCTTTTTCCATGGATATGTTTCCATGGGAGTATCATGTCGGTCATGTTGTAATTGATTGAATTGTGTTGCTGTATTCGGTGAAAAAACCAATTTCTGATGATTCTCATAACCACTTTCAATATGATAATGTAATATCAAAGCTGACAATGAATCTGCTACCTGAAAACCTAATAATGAGTAACTTTGCTGTTCATCAGGAATGATAACAATTCCTTTAAAATAGTCTTCAAAATGATTCACGGCAACCGACTCATCATGGTTATGGAATCGGGTCAGCAAATCTTTCCCTAACTTATCCGGCAAGCGTATCTCTAGTTTTTCAGAGGTTCGGGGTCTAGGTATAAAAGAATAAACAGTCAATGGTTCGGGTTCATAAGCAAATGAAGAGTTATTATACAAATAACCATTGTCATTCAATACAACTTTTTCAGATAACAAATGAATGGAATACCGTTGCTGTTGAGTAGTATCACCAACAAAATTCTTATTAGTGGAAAGCAACAATATCAATGAATCAAACTGCACTGTCACATCCGATTCCGTTGAATATTGAGGACGCAAATAAGGGATATAACTGGCAGCAGAAATGCTCCCCCATAACGGATGCATGTATTTTCCAGCCAGTACGACTTGCTTTCCTGAAGTTTCTAAAGAGTCAATTAAGACAGCAGTCACCGTGATGGAACTCGTATCCATACTTATATTACGTAAATCAGAATCGACTAATCTATTTCCGAAAGTATTATTTTCATCATAACACGATACTATGGAGCAAAATATTATAAAGTAACAGCAAACAACAACCAACAATTTATACATATTGCATTTTTGACTGCAAAAGAGAGGATAACTCTTCGTATATACAATTTTAACCCGTCAATCAATCTATATCTTCCGGTAATAAACTATTTGTAAAGGTGAAATAAGTATTAAGTGCTGTCAAATCATTCGCCTGCCATTACACTGAATTAACGGCCTAAATTTATATACTTACCGATTCTATTTGCCCAACATATGAAAGCCCTGTTCTTTTGTAGCCGTAAAATAATAATATTATATATGATGAAACATTTGAATTTATTTGTATTCCTGATAACTGTGATTTCTGTTATCATAATTTCTTGTAGTAGTGACGAGGAAGATGATTTGATGGGTAAATGGTATCGTGTATCCGATTTTGACGGATTAGCACGCGGAGAAGCAACCTCTTTTACAATTGGTAGTAAAGGATATCTGACTGGTGGTTATGATGGTAAAAAACATCTGAATGATCTTTGGGAATATGATATGGAGCTTGACTTTTGGACACAAAAGGCGTCTTTCCCAGGAACCTCTCGTAGCTCTGCTGCTGCATTTTCTGTCGAAAATAAAGGGTATTTCGGCACAGGCTACAATGGGAAAGATTACTTTAATGATTTTTGGGAATATAATCCGGATACAAATACATGGAATTCTAAAGCAGATTATCCGGGAAGTGCTCGTAATGATGCCATAGCATTTGGATTATCGGACAAAGGATACTTAGGTAGTGGTTACAATGGAAATTACTTAAAAGATTTCTATACTTACAATCCATCTACCGACTCTTGGGAACAAATAGTTAGCCTAGGTGGCAGTAAACGTCGTGGAGCAGCTTGTTTTGTTATAGACAACATTGCTTATGTCTGTGCCGGATTCAATAACGGTGAATATGTTAAAGATTTCTGGAAATACGATCCAGTCCAAAAACGTTGGATTCAACTTCGTGATATTGCAGACACATCAGACGCAACATACGATAATAAGTATAACAGTATAGTACGAATCTATGGAGTTGCTTTTGTTATTGACGGACAAGGTTATCTAACATGTGGTGGTACTCCCGATTTGCGCACTAATACATGGAAATATACTCCAGATACAGATTTATGGGAAGAGGTTGCTAATTTTAAAGGTGCTCCCCGTACTGCAACAGCTTCTTTCTCTAATGGAAACAAAGGTTTTATTGTTACAGGTAGGAGCAATAATTATCGTTTTGATGATATTTGGGAGCTTCATCCGTATGAATATGATGAATATTAAAACCGGAAACTACATACTTTGGGTTAGTCTACTATCACTATTGATTATCATTCTTCTTCATCAGTCAATTATAGTAATTGAGGATGAAGAAGAATCCAAAGCTAGATTAGAAATATTTCAATCCCCAAAGGGATGGGGATATCAAATTATTATGGGACAGAAGATTCTTATATATCAACCGACCATTCCAGCTATTGACACTGTTATGCCTTTCCCTGATGAAATTAGTACACGGAAGATAGGTATACTGGTCTTAAAACGATTTAACGAACATCGCAACTTTTCTGTTTCAAAGGAGGAAGTTTACCAACGTTTACCTTCATGTTATAATGTAATAGTAGAGTGATTTTTTAGTCACTAATAATTTCAAAGCAGAAACTCCAACTAAGATTTACGGAGATTCAGAAAATGATATGTTACAATTTTAATTAATATATTTGATAAATTCACATCAAACCTTTTTTATAAAGATAATTCACTTCCACAAAATACGCTCTAAATCAATTATAAAATAAAAGAACGATATGGGTGTGATCAAACATAAATACCATCTATGCTCCAATGGAACATAGATAATCAAGCCCCATTTACTTATTTTACTACACATGTAATTTAACAAGAAATTCTTTCATTATTACAAATTGGGGTGATGAACATAACTTCATAACCCGATTTTAGAAAGATCATTTATTCCTTTAAAACCAACGAGGTGTTTCTCGGTGTGCAACGGGTCGTTCCTTTAAAAGGAACGACCCGTTGGTTTTAAAGCAAAAATCAGTTATATAACTACCTAATAACCAACATATTGTATTTGTTTGTTTCGAGCCACTTTCCGAAAGAAAATTCACAACACAAGCAAAAAGGATGTTAGTGCCAAGCGTGGCTATTCGTTAATAAATATTTTACAAATTAAATCTTCTCATCAATGGTTACAGTTACTTTTTCGATCAAGCCCTACCTGGCGGCTTATATGTACGTGCGCTTCAAAAATCATATCGACTCGCCTCCCAACGTCCCTTTATCTTCTTCCTCACATTCACCTATTCACCTTCTCGACACCCAACCTATTTATCACTTCCTCCATCAGCTCTCCGTCCCCCACCCTCCAAATGTGTCTTGGCACGAAACCGGAAATATAACTTTCTCCCTTCCCCATCCAAGATATGGCAAAAATCCAAATATATACAATTATATAGGTCACGACAGCGTACTTGTTATAGAAAAAGAAATAGAAGTGGAAATGAAAGCCGAACTCTACGAATTCCTTCTGGAAAATAAATACTGCCACGGTATCATGTTCAAAAGATCCATGGAAACTTTCGTCGAACATTATAATATGGTAGAGCTAGTGGAAGAAGAAAGTTTGATGAGGGCGTTTCAGAGGTGGAGAAAGATGGTAAAAGAGGAGAAGTAAATGAAGTACCTTAAGCTATATTCCAACATAGCTCTTTATGAATATATTTCAATACAAAGATTTGAAAATCAGATGTATCTTCCTTTTTCAAGATTAACAGTTTGCTACTCACTTGAGAAGATAGAACGAGTAGTATAATTATCATTCATTTAAACAACATTACCTATGAAGAATAAATATCTATTTCCATAATACAGTTTCATGTTTTCTCATCAAATATAAATTCATATTACTAACAAGTAGAATATATTGTGTGTCATATTGATTTTTAAGAAATTATATTTTGTTCAGTTCATACATTGATAGCCTTATAAATTGATGTCTATTTATAAGGTCATTGATTTACAATTATATCAGCAATCAATCAAAATACAAAACATTTTAAAATGTCCGAAACATGAAACTAAATTAACTAGGAATACTTTAAAAAAATAATTATCTTTGTGCAATACTGAATAATTTATAAAATCGCAATAATGGAAAAAGATATAACTCTTGAATACGCGGCTTTTTTAAGATCTTTTAAACGAAATATTGATGTACCACATTCGTTCCTTTTAGGTGCTGGGGCTTCTATAAGTTCAGGGGTACAATCTGCTTATGATTGTATTTGGGAATGGAAAAAAGATATTTTCTTATCAAAAAATGTAAATTCATCAGAATATTACAAGAATTTCAAGGATAATGCTGTTAGGAAAAGCATTCAGAAGTGGCTAGATAATGAAGGTGGTTATCCTATATTAGATTCCCCCCAAGAGTATAGTTTTTATGCAGAAAATGCTTATCCTATTGCAGAAGATAGAAGAAAATATTTTTTTAGTCTCATAGAAAATATAGAACCTTACATTGGGTATAAGTTACTTTGCCTTTTAGCGGAACATAACATTGTTAAATCGGTGTGGACCACAAACTTTGATGGGTTAATCGTACGTGCAGCTCATCAGAATAGATTAACTCCTATCGAAATAAATTTAGATAATGTAGATAGAATTTATCGAAATCAAAGCTCTAAAGAACTCTTGACTATTGCCTTGCACGGGGATTATAAGTTTTCTACATTAAAGAATACTGACGAAGAACTAGACACCCAAAATGAAACCTTTAAAGATCACTTATCTAATTATCATATAGATAAGAACATGATAGTAATTGGATATAGTGGTAGAGATAAGTCTCTTATGGATGCTTTAAAAGAAACTTTCACAAAAAAAGGATCAGGTCGTCTATACTGGTGTGGGTATGGAGAAACCATCAATTCTGAAGTCTCAGAATTATTGTTGACTATTAGAGCGTCAGGAAGAGAAGCTTATTATGTGGCTACTGATGGTTTTGATAAGACGATGATTCATCTTTCAAAATCTGCTTTTGAAGATAATCCAATTATTTCATTACAAATAGATGAAACATTAAAAGATATATCTGAAAATGAACTCCATAATACAGATTTCACTTTAAATGTAACTAAAACAGACAAGTATATAAAAAGTAATCTTCATCCTATTATTTTTCCCAAAGAGGTTTTTCAATTTGAAATCGATTATGGAAATGAAAAACCTTGGAGTTTTTTGCGAATGCTTACAAAAGAGACAAATACTTGTGCTATTCCTTTTAAAAAGAAAGTCTTTGCATTAGGAACATTGAGTGAAATAAATGCTACATTTAAAAACTATCTTAGAAGTGATATTAAGCGTGAAGCTATTTCTAAAAAAGATATAGAAAATGTTGGAGCATTTAGGGCATTAATGCTACAGGCTGTCTTAAAGTATTTCACACATGACCCAAATATTGAGTCAGATAATAAAGATAAACTTTGGATGAAGTCGTCAGAACGCAATATTGGAAATATATCAATTCACAAAGCATTATCCCTATCGTTATTTTTTAGCAACAATAACGATTATGCTTATTTATCATTCTCTCCTACTGTCTATTTAACTTCTCCAGAGGAGATAGGTATAAAAAAGAAACAGGAAATCAGTAAGAAATTATTAGAAAAGCTCTATAATAATAAATATGATGAATATCTATCTTTATGGAATACTTTATTATTTGAAAATAAGCGATTGAAGTTTGAATATCCATTATGTTCAGGAACCGGATTTGAGTTTCAAATTTCCTGTAATTCTGCTTATGGTGAAATCAATGTCTTGGATTCTAATTTTAGAACATATAGCCTCCCATCTTTCGATAAGAGAAAAGCTCCATTTAAGGGAGTACAGTTCTTGGAACCTCAATTAGTATTCCGGAGCAAAGTAAATGATAACGAATCTCGAGACTATCATCCAATGCGAGGATTAACTAGTAATAGACCTTATGATGTAATTCTAAATGGAAGAATTTACTCTAACGAAATTAATTTATCTGTGATTTGTGGCCAAAAGTATTCTAATGCTTTTTACTCATTTCTATCACAATTACAAACAAAACATTTCACAGGAAATATCAATCCAGACTACTTGATTGATTATCCAGGGTTTACTTCTATTTTTAATATACCTATCAACGTTCCTTACTTTGAAGATAAAGACAATTGGTGTAATTTAGATTTCCAAAATGACAATAATCTAGAGGCTCATAAAAATGCTCTTCAACTAGCTAGACTTATCACTTCAAAAATTGACCAAATAGCAAATACTCATACACAGAGTACAATTGTTATATTCATCCCTGAAGAGTGGAGAACTTTTGAGAGTTATATATACAAAGGTGAAAGTTTTGATCTACATGACTATATAAAGGCGTTTGCTGCCTCAAGGGGTATTTCAACACAATTAATAAGAGAAGATACATTAAATGACAGTTTAAAATGTCAGATTTATTGGTGGCTTTCTCTCTCATTCTATGTTAAATCATTCAGAACCCCATGGATATTAAATAATCAAGAAAAAAACACAGCTTATGCAGGCATAGGATACAGTATTTCTAAAATTCTAGATAAACCGGAAATTGTTATTGGATGTAGCCATATATATGATTCTAACGGACAAGGATTAAAATATAAATTATCCAAAATTGATGACTATTATTTAGATAAACATTCAAATCCATATTTATCATATAATGATGCTTTTCAATTTGGAGTTTCAATAAGAGAATTATTTTACCAATCTCTGGACAAGCTTCCAGAGAGAGTTGTAATACATAAACGAACAAAATTTACAGAAGATGAAATAAATGGAATTAAAACCAGCTTAAATAAGGCTGGTATTCATAGAATCGATTTGATTGAGATTAACTATGAGTCAGATGCTCGTTTTTTGGCAATGCGTGTTGATAATCAAGCACAAATGCTGCAAGCAGATGGGTTTCCTATTTCGAGAGGTACCTGTATTTTGACAAATAAGAACTCTGCACTGCTTTGGACACATGGAATAGTTCCTTCTGTTAGACAGAATAATTACAAATTCTATTTAGGCGGAAGGAGTATTCCAGCTCCTCTTAAAATTACCAAACATTATGGTGATAGTAATATTAACACTATTGCTTCTGAAATCCTAGGGTTAACTAAAATGAATTGGAACTCATTTGACTTGTATTCTAAGTTACCCTCTACTATTGATTCCTCCAATCAGATCGCTAGAATAGGAAAATTGTTATCTCGATTTGAAGGAAAAACTTATGATTATAGGCTTTTTATCTAAAAAATATGATATTAGAATTACTCCAGAATGTATAATAAACAAATAATAAGAAATAACCATGGACAGAAGTTTACCAGTATTGTTAAAGCGTTTCTCGCCAGCAAATGATTTACAAACATTATCGGTGCAATTTACAGAAATAGCAAGAGCAGCTTTGTACGGAGGTTATTTTGTCGTTAATAAAGATGAATATCATATTTATCTGTTAGATATAGAATTCTATTTCCACAGCGAAGAAACAGATGGGATACATGAGCCTAAAATGTACCATAAAGGTAATCTGCCTTTCTTTCCCAAAGGTACACTTTGGCCCCATTTATCGGGAGTGGATGTAACTTTTGAGGATGATGAATACCAAAAGTATCGGGCTTCCTTCTTGATCCGTGGCTATAAATATATTGGAAAGGATGGAGAGGAATACATCAATGGTACAGATGATTTTCACCCACAACATTTATGGGAGGACCTGTTTGGTAACGCTTCTTTTCTACGCCCCAGTGGTTTAACCATAAAATGGCAATCGAATATATATTCTGAGGATGAACCACTCATTCAGTCTGCACGTATAAGAATGCCACAGTATGAAAGTGAAAACGAGCCTCACCCATGGAGGTTTTCTAAAAAATAATATATAGTTAAGAAAGTCTGAATCCGCAAAACAATTCAAAATAAAATTATGGCACTTTACAAATATAATACTTCAGGCGTCTTTTCTGAAATAAAGGAAAAGCCTTTTAAATTGGAAAGAGATATTCAACGCATGTTTGAAACCAATATGTCCGAAATCATGGGACTTGAAATGATAAAGTCCGAATTTACGATTAAAGACCGCCGTATTGATACGCTTGCCTTTGATCCTCAATCGAAGGCTTTTGTTATCATTGAATATAAGAGGGAAAGAAACTCCAGTGTCATAGATCAAGGGTTTACTTACCTAAGCCTAATGCTGCAAAATCAGGCTGATTTTATTCTGGAATATAATGAAACACAAGCTAGGAACTTGAAACGGAATGATGTGGACTGGTCGCAGACAAAAGTCGTTTTTGTTTCACAAGGATTCACGCCTAACCAACGAGAGGCCGTCAACTTCAAAGATTTATCCATTGAGTTATGGGAAGTGAAGCGCTATGAGAATGATAGTGTATTCATCACCCCTATTCGTAAAAGTCACGCATCGGCAAGTATTAAAACTGTGATGCAGAATAGTCCGGAATTTAAAGAAGTAACAGAGAAAATTAAAGAGTATTCGGAGGAAAATTTATTAAAAGGAAAATCTGATGATGTAGTAGAATTATACGAGAGTTATAAGAATGCAATTCTTAATTTGAATACAGAAATTGAAGTTAAACCACAAAAGTGGTATATTTCATTCAAAAAGGCCAACAGCCATATTTGTGCACTTGAAATCCAGAAAAATGGAATAAAGCTTACTATAAATGTAGCCAAAGGACATTTAGAAGATAGTAAGCAATTAACAAGGGATATTTCAACTGTCGGACATTTTGGTAATGGAGATTATGAACTCAAAATCTCGGATACTAAATATTTAGAATATATCATGAGCCTTGTGAAGCAAGCGATTAAATAAATATGGCTAATTATTGTAACACAAAAGATTGTATTGATAAATTCAATCTTCACAAAAAGAATGAGATTTCCAGCCCATATACACGGGAATTAGAGTTTAAAGAACTTACCAATTCTCAAGAAAAGGTCGTTTTGGAAACCAAAAATTTGCAAGATTTATTTTCTTCCAATTTGGTTATTCCCGATTATCAGCGAACCTATTGCTGGGAAGATAAAAATGTTACAGACCTTTGGGACAATTTGCTTGAAATGCCCCACAACAGTGACTATCATTTAGGATCTATCATCTTACAAAGAAGAACTGTGAATGATTGCACTCTTTACAACATAATTGATGGACAACAACGCCTTGTCACTTTAACGCTTATTATGCGCGAGTTAGGATATACGGGGCAGATGCCTTTGCTTAAACAAAAATTCATATCAAAAGACGCACGTCTCCATGTGGCCAATAACAAAGTACTGATTAGAACTCTCAATCAGAGAAATACAGACACAACTATGTTGGAACGTCTGTCCCATCACCTGATTTTCTCTGTACTAATTCTTAATGATAGCAATCTCGATCTGGCATATACATTCTTCTCAAATCAAAATTCAAAGGGTGTATCACTTTCAGACTATGATTTGCTAAAAGCGCACCATCTACGCTATCTAAACATTGAGGATCAAGCAGAGCATCTTGCTATGAGATGGAACGATCTTTCATTAGAATGTGACAACAATGGAGATTCTTATCTTACCCATACTTTGGGAGTACATCTCTTCAGATTAAGAAAATGGATGCGGAAGCATAATGTGGAGGAATTTCAGCCACGCAAGGTAAAGGAAGAGTTTTCGGCTGCCCGTATTATGTCCAGTATTCCTGCTTTTGGAGAAAAATTCTATTTCTATGAGAAAATCCAAGGTGGTTCGCATTTCTTTGCATACACTTCTATTTTTGTAGATAAATACAAGGAGTTTATCCGTACCAGGCAAATACAGCTACTAAGGAATCATC
This sequence comes from Bacteroides sp. D22, assembly GCF_000163675.1. Taxonomy (NCBI): domain Bacteria; kingdom Pseudomonadati; phylum Bacteroidota; class Bacteroidia; order Bacteroidales; family Bacteroidaceae; genus Bacteroides; species Bacteroides sp. D22. Next base: position 129,946 of record NZ_GG774802.1, read on the forward strand.
TTCAATGGGAGTCTCATTGGAAATATGCCGATATCATAGAAAGCCTCATGTTCGGTTATTTTATAAAATTCGGACATCAATATTTATCTGAAGCGTTGTTCTGTATTGCCGGAATCATGGCGCAGCATAGATATAGTGCCACGCGCGCTATCTTTTATAAGATTCGTGAATTCGCAAAAGATTCAGAAATTATAATGATGATAGATCAGGCATCTTCACCCACATTCTTTCTTGCCGAGGCCATTCCTTATATCAGGATTAGTGGATTGGAGCAAGAAGGTGACATCAAAGAGCGATTCTATAGATGTTTAAGACGTATCTTCTGTGAGCTAAATGATTTTTCGGATAAAACAATAATCGAAAAGAAAAACAATGAATATGGAGAATAAATATACGCCGGAACTTATTGCTACAAGTCAGTTTAAGTTTTCTATTCCGCTTTACCAACGTTTATTTGCATGGAAAAAGAAAGAGGTTACCAAACTTCTTTTTGATCTTAAGGAGCATTTTGCAAAGATGCCTGCCGATGAGCCATATTATCTCGGTATGCTTACTTGTATTGATATGAAAAATCATTATGACTTAATTGACGGTCAGCAACGATTTACAGTCATAACTCTTTTTGCCATCATTTTTAAGGAATATGATGATAAATGGTCCGGTTTCTTAATGGATGGTAATCGCCTTAATTTCATAGCGAGAAGCGATGATAAGGCATATATAAAGAGCAAGATCAAAGGTTATCCGACTAAAGCGTATGTCAATAAGAATATGGAAGAGGGACTCGCCGCTATAAAAGGTTTCTTAGAATCCAATTTTAATACTCAGGAGGAACGGATTGAGTTTGTGCAACAGGTTTTCACACGATTGACATTTTTCTTTTCTTACTTACCATCAAGCTATCTTGCAGATACCACTTCGCTGAATAAATATTTTGAAGCGATGAATGCACAAGGAAAAGGACTAGAACAGCATGAGATTCTCAAAGTGCAACTGATGCGGGGAGAAAAGGAACAGGATTACTTGACGCATATTTGGAATCTGGCCTCCATGATGGATCATCCTATCATTGCGAAGGAAGAAAACCAAGACGAGGCTTGTTACCGTCAATTTTATGAAGAAGCTATAAGTCTTTGTCGTCAGAAACGATTTCATGAAGCTTTAGAAAAGTGCAGATATACGTCTCTCGATGACGAGGAGGAGTATTCTATAGATGTAATCCAACCTGAAAAAATAGAGTTTAAACAGAATAGCTATGAAGATGGCGAAAACAGTATTATATCATTTCCGGAGTTTCTTCTTTTGGTGCTTGATGTATGTACTGGTGGCGAGCAACCAGCCAGTCATTATCAACCGGATAAACTGATAGAGAAGTTTGATGCTCTGAAAACGCATTTCACTGCAGGGGAATTTTACGAAAAAATGCTTTATTATCGGCTACTGCTTGATTATTATACGATTAGAAGAGATATCAAGGATGGGCAGGGTAATTACAGTTTAATTCTGAAAGGTCCAAAGGATGATAATGATAAATTAAAGCAATACCAATCGATGCTTTACGTTTCAACGGAGGCTTTCTACAATTGGCTTAAACCTTATTTGAGAAAATTAGAGCAAGACGAACTCCAGTCCTGTGCAGAGATGCTCGCATTCCTTAAAAAAGAAGATAATGAACGTCACAGCATATTACCTGCCAGAAAAGATCTTTCATATAAAGCATCCGGTAACATTAGGTACTGGTTTTGGCGTTTAGACTATTACCTTTGGGAACAACGCAGCACTTTCTTCAATGAAGAAGAACAGAAGATTGTAGAGCACTATGTGTTTCGGAGAAATCGTTCTATTGAACATCTGCATCCTCAAGACGAATCACACAATGAAGAATGGGAGGAAGAAGCTGTACATTCATTTGGCAATCTTGCCATGATTTCTCAAAGTTTCAATTCACAACAAAGTAATGACCATATACAAATAAAGTTTGCCCGAATCCATGAGCAAATCAGCAACAAATCACTGCAAAGCATTAAGATGTTTTTAATGTGTAAACTCGCTGACTTTAACTATCAAAATTGGACAATGAAATTGGCTAAAGAACACGAAAATGAAATGATTGAATTTTTAGAACGGTCTTTCTATATATCAGATTGAATCGTATATTGTTATATAACACATTATTTTAGTCTAAGTTCAAATACTTGATAGGTTTCCTTTAATTAGCAAAGCTATATGTTCTTCTCTATCTAATATTTACAATGAATATAGTACATATTTTAGTTTATATCATTTAAACTGAAAATATGTACTATATATTCTTTTACCCTATAATACTTTTAATGTAATCCGTAGGACATACATGATAAAAGTCTTTGAACTTCTTTCCAAAATATTTAGCATCACAATATCCCAGCATTCCTGCAATTTCCGAAACAGTGTATTGTTGGGAGGCCAGCAGTTTAAGTGCCCTGCCCATTTTGAACGAATAGATATAATTTTCCGGAGGATTCCCGGTTATCTCTCGTATCCTGCTATAAAAAGCAGTACGGCTCATTCCTATATCGATGCTTAATTTATCTATTGTATATTTATCAGTAGAAAGGTTCGTTTCCAGGATTTTATTGACTTTATCCATAAATATCTGATCCGTATTTTCTGTTTCCATTTCTTCTTTGGTGGGTACCATTGGGAAAACAGCATCCGACAAAAACAATTTGACCCGTTCACGCAAGACCATGCGGTTTTCTACAAGCATACGTATGTTTGCCCTTAGCCTGCAAATGCTTTCTGTTCGTAATTCCAGACGATCCGCCCCACTTCCTAAATGAGACAAATAACTTTCGTTATCAAAGGCCCTTATCAAAAGAACAACCGGTATATACCCTATCATTTTATCTGTTTTGATCCGGAAACTAAGTGTATCTCCATTTGTTCCGTTTACATTATCGTCAATAATTATAGCATCAGGATTTTGGCGGACTACTGTATCCTTCAGCAAATCAGGATCCTCCAAAGCTGAAATCTGAAAATACCGCGATAAGGCTTTTTTTAAATAATTCCTGAATGCCCCGTCCGCCATTACCAATAAGATATGGGATGTATCTTTTGTTTTAGTATTCGGGGTATCATCTTTATCACTTTCTGAAGATTCTTTAGTTTTTTTCTTCGTGTTTGTTGAAGAATGTTTGATAGCCGAACATTCCTGATTCCGGCAATGACAATCTGTTGGAATGACAATTTGGAAAGCAAATGATTTGCCATGTCTATATCCGTTTATTTTTCCACCATGCAGGCGAATGATTTTTCTTACAGTCCACAAATCACTATACCCATATATGGGAAATATGACCGGAATAAAAGGAAACATTTTCCCTACTCTTTTGTCTGCTATCTCACAATTAGTAATCTGCAACTGCCAGGAATCTATTGTATGTGTTATATTGATTGATATGCAACAGCCTAAATCGGAAGCCAAAATTAGTTTGCTTATAAGATGTTGAAGCGCTGCCGTCATTATGTTCTCATTGATCCTGCAACTGACGCAATCCGAACATTCGCTGACAGTCAGTTGTATACGGCGCGAATCAGCATAAGGTCGACATTGATTGACAATAGAAGTAATATAAGAAGAGAGTTCCAAATTTGCCGTTGATGTCTTAGGAAGTATTTTTTTGTTTACCTTATTAAGGGTTACAATATTCTGATTGCAATATATGATGCATTCGGTATACCCCAATGCCTCTTCTACTTGTTGGGAAAGCGATTCGGGAAGATTACCGGTTTTAAGTTCTTCCAATTGATTTCGTAACAGTATCAACGGGGTATGCGTAGTATGGAGCATGTTCATAGCTATCTTAAGTTTTTCATGTGACAACAACTGGACATTATACTCTACCGTAAGATACGCAAACAAAACAATAAATAGCCCAATGCCGAAACTCTCTACGGGAACTGCATAACCAAGCAATGATAAATCAGGCAAAATTACGCCAATAGCTTGTTTACTGTTTACTAAATTGGCTCCACTATCTATAGAAAGTAAAGCGCGAAAGTTTAATAATAAACTCAGGTAACAATCATTCATACTTATATAGGATTTGATTAATACTTACATTTTCAGCAAAACACGTTTGATGACCTTTTAACGTGTCTAAATCCGGCACAAGTATAAACTTTTCAACGTCCACATATGAGGTAGATTCTAACAAAAGCAATGGGTGTTTTCTATCAAAAGTGGTAACAATATCGTTTGTTACCGAAATATCAAGGGATAGATTCTAAAATCATCATTTTATTTGGTAAAACATAGTAATTGTAAAATATTTTATCACAAAACAATACAACCACACGAGCATATAGTTCCACTTAATCATTAGAATAATGAAATAAGTAGAATTATCAAGCCGCGTATATAATTTGAAAATAATAGACTTCTGATAAGTACTGTCAGATCATAGTTTACAGGAATACCTCATCATAAGACGGAATAATCTTTGCATCGTAAACGTGAGTGGCCGCAAATACATCATCTTTCTTTATCAACAGCCAGTCTTTATCCTGATCATCCATATTGGTATGTATAAGGACAAATAGCCCTTTGAGTTTATGCCCGTGTAACTTGAATTCAAGTATTCCATTTTTAATAGCAGCGGAAATGTTACGATTATTACCAACGTAAGCATAGGTTCCACTATCCCATATTTCCACCGTACCTGCTCCATAGTTACCTTCCGGTATAACTCCTTCAAAGTGCGCATAACTCAAGGGGTGGTCTTCTACTTCTATGGCCAACCTCTTATCTTTTGGATTCATGGAAGGTCCTTTAGGCACCACCCAACTTTTTAATACTCCATCCACTTCCAAACGAAAATCGAAATGAAAATGACTGGCATCATGCTTCTGAACAACAAAAACAGGCATTCGATTGGGAGTTTCCACCGTATCCGCCATCGGTTCCGGTGTTTTACCGAATTGCCTTTTTGCCCGGTACTCTTTGAGGTTGATCATAGAGGCTTCAACCGCCTGCTTTTCTACCATTTTGATGTTTTTTCCTTCATCGGGAGAATTCTTTGCCATAATCTGTATTTTTTAGGTGAATAAAAAAACGAATGATTCAATGTGACAACAATCAGTATATCTGTTTGTTTGTCGAAATTCATCTATTTTAATGGCTTTAGAACTGTGTTTAAGTTTGCTAACTTATTTTTAGTCTTCTCCCTTTCTTACTGCCTGCATAGTGGGTACAAAAATCCCTTTCAATCGTCCTTTTATAAAAGTATAAAAGCAATTGGAAGGAAATGAATAAAAAGAGATTAATCGGATATCTGTTCGTCACGATGTCTGTTGGTTGTATTCAGGCGCAGGAACAGAAGTCTTCTGTACCCGAATACAAGCTATGGTACGACTGTCCCGCACAGGTATGGACCGAGGCATTACCCCTTGGGAATGGTCGTTTGGGGGCCATGGTATATGGAACACCAGGCACAGAACAAATACAACTAAACGAAGAAAGCATTTGGGCGGGACGTCCCAATAATAACGCCAATCCAGATGCACTGGAATATATTCCGAAAGTGCGTGAACTGGTCTTTGCCGGAAAATACCTTGAAGCTCAGACACTGGCCACAGAAAAGGTAATGGCAAAGACTAATTCAGGAATGCCATACCAAAGTTTTGGTGACCTGCGAATCGCTTTTCCAGGTCATACACGTTATTCCAATTATTACAGGGAATTAAGTCTGGATTCCGCACGTGCAATCGTACGTTATGAAGTAGACGGAGTGCAGTATCAACGCGAAACGATCACCTCATTCACCGATCAGGTAGTAATGGTACGACTGACCGCCAATCGTCCTGGACAAATTACTTTCAATGCACAACTCACTTCCCCTCACCAGGATGTTATGATCGCTTCTGAAGAGGGAAACTGTGTGACACTCTCGGGAGTCTCTTCCTTGCATGAAGGATTGAAAGGGAAAGTAGAATTTCAAGGCAGATTGACTGCTAAAAATAAAGGTGGGAAAATAGCTTGTGCCGATGGAATACTTTCTGTTGAGAAAGCCGACGAAGCGGTTATCTATGTATCCATTGCAACTAATTTCAACAACTATCAAGATATCACCGGTAATCAGACAGAGCGGGCAAAGAACTATTTGGCGAAAGCAATGGTTCATCCGTTCATTGAATCGAAGAAGAATCATGTTGATTTTTACCGACAATATCTGACACGCGTTTCTCTTGATTTGGGACGAGACCAATATGCGAATGTAACCACCGATAAGCGTGTGGAGAATTTCAAAAACACCAATGACACACATCTGGTTGCCACCTATTTTCAATTCGGACGTTATTTGTTGATCTGTTCTTCCCAACCGGGAGGACAACCCGCCAATTTACAAGGAATTTGGAATGACAAATTATTCCCTTCCTGGGATAGCAAATATACTTGTAACATCAATTTGGAAATGAATTACTGGCCTTCGGAAGTAACGAATCTAAGTGAACTGAATGAACCGTTATTCCGTCTGATAAAAGAAGTGAGTAACACAGGAAAAGAGACGGCTAAGATTATGTATGGAGCCAACGGATGGGTGTTGCATCATAACACGGATATATGGCGCATCACAGGAGCAGTTGACAAAGCTCCTTCGGGTATGTGGCCCAGTGGTGGCGCATGGCTTTGCCGACATCTTTGGGAGCGTTATCTATACACCGGAGATGTGGAATTCCTGCGTTCTGTCTATCCGATACTGAAAGAGTCCGGACGTTTCTTTGATGAAATTATGGTGAAAGAACCCGTACACAACTGGCTGGTAGTCTGCCCCAGTAATTCACCGGAGAATGTACATTCGGGAAGTAACGGGAAAGCTACTACAGCTGCCGGATGCACCATGGACAACCAATTGATTTTCGATCTTTGGACAGCAATTATATCTGCTTCTCAAATACTGGATACAGATCAGGAGTTTGCCTCTCATCTGACACAACGTCTCAAAGAAATGGCTCCCATGCAGGTGGGACATTGGGGGCAATTACAAGAGTGGATGTTCGACTGGGATGATCCGAAGGACGTACATCGTCACATTTCTCATTTGTACGGACTCTTCCCCAGCAATCAGATTTCCCCTTACCGTACTCCTGAACTATTTGATGCAGCACGTACTTCTCTGATTCATCGTGGCGACCCGTCGACCGGGTGGAGCATGGGATGGAAAGTTTGCCTTTGGGCACGCCTGCTTGATGGCGACCACGCCTACAAGCTGATAACTGACCAGCTGACTCTCGTACGCAATGAAAAGAAAAAAGGAGGCACCTACCCTAACCTGTTCGATGCGCATCCGCCATTTCAGATTGATGGAAACTTTGGTTGTGCCGCAGGCATTGCAGAGATGTTGATGCAAAGCTACGACGGTTTTATATATTTGCTTCCCGCACTGCCTACCGTTTGGAAAGAAGGTTCTATCAAAGGAATCATTGCCCGTGGAGGTTTCGAACTTGATTTGAGTTGGAAAAACGGGAAAGTCAGCCGACTGGTTGTCAAATCTCATAAGGGAGGAAATTGTCGTTTACGTTCGCTCAACCCATTAACCGGGAATGGCTTGAAGCGTGCCAAAGGTGAAAATCCGAACCCTCTTTATGCAGTCCCCACCATTCCGGAGCCATTGATTAACGAAAAGGCCAACTTGAACAAAGTGGAAATTGCAGAGACATACCTCTATGACCTACCTACCAAAGCAGGAAAAGAATATGTATTGATTGGAAAATAATAACTCGACCGATATGAACAAAAACTTATTGAAACTGATTGTCGCCTGTGGAACTGCTTGTTTCCTGGCTTGCGCAGCACCTCAAAAAACAGAAACGGAAAAATGGAGTGAACGCATGGCACGCTCCGAAATGAAACGTTTCCCCGAACCCTGGATGATTGAAAAAGCTAAAAAACCACGCTGGGGATATACCCACGGACTAGTAGTGAAATCCATGTTGGAAGAATGGAAACATACCGGGGACAGCGTATATTATGAGTATGCCAAAATATATGCAGATAGTCTGATCGATGCTGACGGACATATCAAAACCATGAAATATCTTTCATTCAATATTGATAATGTCAACGGCGGAAAGATTCTTTTCGATCTTTACGCACAGACCGGAGACGAACGTTACAAAATAGCCATGGATACTTTGCGCAAGCAAATGGCAGAGCAACCTCGTACCAGTGAGGGAGGATTCTGGCATAAATTGAGATATCCTCATCAAATGTGGCTGGACGGAATTTTTATGGCTTCTCCTTATCTGGTTCAATATGGTGCTACTTTTAATGAGCCCGCTTTATTTGACGAAGCAACAAAACAGATTCTTTTGATAAATAGCAAGACTTATGATCCTGCAACAGGACTTTATTATCACGGATGGGATGAAAGTCGCGAACAGAAATGGTCAAATCCTGAAACGGGTTGTTCTCCTAATTTTTGGAGTCGCAGTATCGGATGGTATGGAGCTGCTATTGTAGATGTACTGGACTTCCTGCCACAGGAAACTACCGGACGCGACAGCATTATACAAATTCTACAGGGATTGGCAAAAGCGATTGTGAAATACCAAGATCCTTCATCCGGAACCTGGTATCAGGTAACCGATCAGGGAGCACGTGAAGGTAATTATTTGGAATCATCTGCCACTGCCCTGTTTATCTATACGCTTGCCAAAGCTATCAATAAAGGATATATTGGCAACGAGTATATCGAACCGACACAAAAAGCCTTTGACGGAATGGTAAAGACATTTACCCGTTTGGAAGAGGATGGCAGCTATACAATTACCAATTGCTGTGCTGTTGCAGGATTGGGCGGAGATTCAAAAAGATATCGTGACGGCTCATTTGAATATTATATCAGTGAACCGATCATAGAAAATGATCCGAAATCGGTAGGTTCATTCATCTTGGCTGCTATTGAGTATGAGAAAATGACTAAAAAATAAACTAAAAACGATAAAATACAATGAGAAAATTCAAGATTATTCCCCTTTTGTTGCTGCTATTGACAATGGCAACTTCGGCTGCAGCACAGAAGAAAACACAAAAGACGTATATCCCCTGGGACAACGGCAAACTCGTAGTTTCCGAAGAGGGACGTTACCTGAAACACGAAAACGGTGCTCCTTTCTTTTGGTTAGGAGAAACCGGTTGGCTATTGCCCGAACGCTTGAACCGGGATGAAGCCGAATATTACCTGGAACAATGCAAACGTCGCGGATACAACGTGATTCAGGTTCAAACGTTGAACAATGTTCCGTCTATGAATATCTACGGACAATATTCGATGATTGACGGATACAACTTCAAAAACATCAATCAAAAAGGCGTATACGGTTATTGGGATCACATGGATTACATTATCCGTACAGCAGCCAAGAAAGGTCAGTATATCGGCATGGTCTGCATTTGGGGAAGCCCGGTGAACCGGGGCGAGATGACTGTAGAACAGGCAAAAGCATACGGCAAGTTTTTGGCAGAGCGTTATAAGGACGAACCGAATATTATCTGGTTTATCGGTGGAGATATCCGTGGCGACGTGAAAACTGCTGAATGGGAAGCTTTGGCAACCTCTATCAAAGCTATCGACAAAAATCACCTGATGACATTCCATCCACGTGGAAGAACAACTTCCGCAACTTGGTTCAATAACGCTCCCTGGTTGGATTTCAACATGTTTCAAAGCGGACATCGTCGCTACGGGCAACGTTTCGGAGATGGTGACTACCCTATCGAAGAAAATACGGAAGAAGATAACTGGCGTTTTGTAGAACGCAGCCTGGCCATGAAACCCATGAAGCCTGTGATTGACGGTGAACCGATCTATGAAGAAATACCTCATGGTCTGCACGATGAAAACGAACTGTTGTGGAAGGATTATGACGTACGTCGTTATGCTTATTGGTCTGTATTTGCAGGTTCTTTCGGACATACTTACGGTCATAATTCCATCATGCAATTTATCAAACCGGGTGTAGGTGGTGCTTATGGTGCAAAGAAACCTTGGTATGATGCGTTGAATGATCCGGGCTACAATCAGATGAAGTATCTGAAAAACCTGATGTTGACTTTCCCGTTCTTCGAACGCATACCCGATCAGTCTATCATCACAGGACAGAATGGAGAACGTTATGACCGCGCTATCGCTACACGTGGAAATGATTATCTGATGGTATACAACTATACCGGACGTCCGATGGAAGTTGATTTCAGCAAGATTAGCGGCGCAAAAAAGAATGCCTGGTGGTACACCACGAAAGATGGTAAACTGGAATACATCGGAGAATTTGATAACGGAGTGCACAAATTCCAGCACGACAGTGGTTATTGCAGTGGAAACGATCATATTCTGATTGTAGTGGATAGTAGTAAGAACTATGTAGAGAAGGCCTGGACAGAATTACCAAATGCACAACAAAAATGGGCTAAATAATTTTGTATTATTAGGCACAGATTACACGGATTTCACGGCTTTCAGAATGACAGATAAGTAAAACGACAGCGTTAATCCATGCAATCCGTGCCTAAATTTATTATATAAACGAATTATGAGAACATACTTATGAATAAAAGAATAGTATCATTTTTCTTTCTTCTGCTCTTTGCAGGTTCACTATACGCAGCCATAGGTATCACTGACCTGCGAACGGAGCAGTTGAAAAATCCGGCAGGTATCGATGTGCGCCAACCCCGATTGAGTTGGCGCATCGAATCGGATGAACAGAATGTGATACAAACTGCGTATCACATTCTTGTCGCATCTTCCCCGGAGCTATTGGAACAAGGAAAAGGAGATATTTGGGATTCAGGAAAGATTGAATCTGACGCTTCCCAATGGATCACTTATCAGGGAAAAACATTAAAATGTAATGCCTCCTACTATTGGAAAGTGAAAATAGACACCAACAAAGGTGCAACAAATTGGAGTGCTCCGGCTTTCTGGACCACCGGACTATTTAATGAAGCGGACTGGCAAGGGCAATGGATCGGCTTGGACAGGGCCGCTCCCGGAGACAGCGAAACACAATGGAGCCGTTTGGCAGCCCGTTATCTCCGTAAAGAGTTTGCAGTAAAGAAAAGTGTGAAACGTGCCACAGTACATATCGCCGGAATGGGATTGTACGAGTTGTTTATCAACGGACAACGCATCGGCAATCAAGTACTGGCACCTGCTCCTACCGACTACCGGAAAACAATTCTGTACAACACATACGATGTTACTTCACTGCTTCAAACAGAAAATGCTATTGGAGTAACTCTTGGAAATGGTCGCTTCTATACGATGCGTCAGAACTATAAACCGTATAAGATACCGACTTTCGGTTATCCTAAACTCCGGTTGAACCTGATTGTGGAATATGCAGACGGCAGCAAAGAAACGATTACTACAAACACTTCATGGAAATTGACTACTGAAGGTCCTATCCGTAGCAATAATGAATATGATGGCGAAGAATATGATGCCCGTAAAGAGCTAGGAGCCTGGACTCAAACCGGATATGATGACAAAAACTGGATGCCGGCCCAACGTGTCAGTATTCCTTCAGGAACATTGCGCGCACAAATGATGCCGGGCATGAAAGTCACAGAAACCTTAAAGCCTGTTTCTATTAAAAAGCTCGGTAACAAATATATCCTGGATATCGGTCAGAATATGGCGGGCTGGGTACGTTTCCGGATAAAAGGACAGGCTGGCGATAGCATCCGTCTCCGTTTTGCAGAAAGTCTGCAAGACAATGGCGAACTTTATACAAAAAACTTCAGGGATGCCCGTTCTACAGATGTATATGTTGTCAGTGGACGCGAAACAAAAGATGCTACCTGGGCACCTCGCTTTATTTATCATGGGTTCCGTTATGTAGAAGTCAGCGATTATCCGAATGCGAAGGCAGAAGATTTCGTTGCCGAAGTAGTAGAAGATGAAATGGAGCATATCGGTACTTTCAACTGTTCTGACGAAACTCTGAATAAGATTATCCGCAATGCATTTTGGGGAATCCGGAGCAACTATAAAGGGATGCCGGTTGACTGTCCGCAACGGAATGAACGCCAACCATGGTTGGGTGACCGTACCATGGGCTGTTGGGGAGAAAGCATGCTTTTCGATAATTACGCCATGTATACCAAATGGACGCGTGACATCCGTGAAGCACAACGGGAAGACGGCTGTATTCCTGATGTAGCCCCAGCATACTGGAACTACTACTCGGACAATGTGACCTGGCCTGCCGCTTTACCAATGGCCTGCGACATGCTTTTCACAAACTTTGGAGATAAACGTCCGATCGAAGAGAATTATCCGGCTATCAAGAAGTGGGTATCTCATATCCGGGAATACTATATGACAGAAGATTTTATCATTACCAAAGATAAATATGGTGACTGGTGCGTTCCACCCGAATCACTGGAGTTAATTCATAGTAAGGACCCTTCCCGCAAGACTGACGGAGCTTTGATCGCAACGGCTTATTATCTGAAGGTATTACAACTGATGCACCGCTTTGCAAGCTTGCAAGGGCTGAAAGCTGACGCAGAAGAATGGGAAGATTTGGAACATCGCATGAAAGACGCATTCAATGCCCGTTTTCTACACATAAAAGAAAGTACTTCTCCCGTACCGGGACATACCTTATATCCGGACAGTATTTTCTATGGTAACAACACAGTTACTGCCAATATCTTGCCACTTGCTTTTGGTCTAGTGCCAAAGAACTACATCAATGAAGTAGCTAAAAATGCCGTAACTTCCATTATTACAACCAACAAGGGACATATAAGTACCGGAGTAATCGGTGTACAATGGCTATTGCGTGAATTGAGCCGTCGCGGTCATGCCAATGTAGCTTATCTACTGGCTACCAATAAAACATATCCTTCCTGGGGATATATGGTTGAAAAAGGTGCTACCACTATTTGGGAGTTATGGAACGGTGATACGGCAAATCCTGAAATGAATAGCGGTAATCACGTGATGCTTTTAGGTGATTTATTGCCTTGGTGCTTCAATAACCTAGCAGGTATCCGTGCGGACCGCTGGAAGTCCGGTTACAAGCATATCGTCTTCCAGCCGGCTTTTGAAATTCAGGAGTTGAGTAACGTGGATGCATCGTACATGAGTATCTACGGAAAAATAACCAGCCGATGGACAAAGACTCCCACACATTTGGAATGGGATATCGAACTTCCCGCCAATACGACGGGGGAAGTACATCTTCCGGATGGACGGAAAGAAAAAATCGGTTCGGGAAAATATCATTTCAGTGTAGACATTCCCACCCGGAATACGGCTATTCTGACTGATGAATTTCTGTATGAAAACGCTTCTTTCCCCGAATGTCATGGAGCTACGATAGTAGAGCTGAAAAATGGTGATCTCGTAGCCTCTTTCTTCGGAGGAACCAAAGAGCGCAATCCGGATTGTTGCATCTGGGTATGTCGTAAACCTAAAGGCTCTAAAGAATGGACCGCCCCCAAACTTGCTGCCGACGGTGTGTTTTCACTCAAAGACCCACAAGCAGTATTGGCCGGAATCGATTCAACCTGTACCCCGGTGAAAGATGCAAAAGGAACACTTATTGCCCGCAGAAAAGCTTGCTGGAACCCGGTTCTTTTCCAGATTCCCGGAGGTGACCTGATTCTGTTTTATAAAATAGGTTTGAAAGTGAGCGACTGGACAGGATGGCTTGTCCGTTCACGCGACGGAGGAAAAACCTGGAGCAAACGCGAAGCGCTTCCGAAAGGTTTTCTTGGACCTATTAAGAATAAACCGGAATATATCAATGGGCGTATCATCTGCCCTTCCAGTACGGAAGGAAGTAACGGATGGCGTGTCCATTTCGAGATTTCCGATGATAAAGGCAAGACCTGGAAGATGGTCGGACCACTGGATGCCGAGTTATCTGTCCCCACCCAAAATCGTAAAAAGGGAGGTGTGAATGTGGATGACCAGGAAGGCGGAGAAGCGATCGAAGGAGAAGGAGCCAAACCTGTTTATGCAATACAACCCAGTATTTTGAAGCATAAGGATGGAAGATTACAGATACTCTGCCGTACACGTAACGCACAGGTAGCAACTGCGTGGAGCAGTGATAATGGTGACACATGGAGTAAAGTTACGTTGCTGGATGTCCCGAATAATAATTCCGGTACGGATGCCGTGACAATGAAAGACGGTAGACATATCCTTATCTACAATAATTTCTCTACATTGCCCGGAACTCCGAAAGGTCCGCGTACTCCGCTCTGTGTGGCCGTTTCAGAAGATGGTATCAATTGGCAGCCTGTTCTTACATTAGAAGATAGTCCGATCAGCCAATACTCTTACCCTAGCATTATTCAGGGGAAAGACGGGAAGCTGCATGCCATTTATACATGGCGCCGTCAACGAATTAAATATGCAGAGATAGATCCGACGAAGTTTTAAATATTGAACGATCATCTGAATGAAATCGACCGCTCCTTTGCCCGCAAAAGAGCGGTCGATTCTTGTATTTATCCATTTTATACTTTACATTTGCCAATAAATAAAAAATAACGATGGCAGATAATTACATAGAAAGACAACAGGAACAATACGAAGCCCGAAAAGCTGCTTGGAAACAAGCACAAAAATATGGTAAGAAGAAACTAACAGCAGTACGTCCGGCTGAATCGAAGTCTCACACTTCAACGGTTTCAAAACCGGAGGATTCAAAAAGAAGAGTATTTATAACAGGCGGAGCGGAAGGAATAGGCAAAGCAATAGTAGAAGCTTTTTGCCTAGCTGGAAATCAAGTTGCCTTTTGTGATATAAACGAAACATCGGGACAGGAGACTGCGAAGGCAACCGGGGCTACATTCCATAAGGTCGACGTAAGTGATAAAAACGCACTTGAAAGTTGTATGCAAACCATTCTTGCCGAATGGAACGATATTGATATTATTGTCAACAACGTCGGTATCAGCAAATTTTCTTCTATCACAGAGACAAGTGTAGAAGATTTCGACAAAATTCTTTCTATTAACCTGCGTCCTGTATTCATCACTTCCCGGCTGCTTGCCATCCATCGTAAAAAGCAGCCCTCTCCCAACCCATACGGCCGAATTGTAAATATCTGCTCTACACGTTATCTGATGAGTGAACCGGGAAGTGAAGGTTATGCAGCATCGAAAGGTGGTATCTATTCTTTGACTCATGCATTGGCTTTGTCTTTATCCGAATGGAATATCACAGTAAATTCCATTGCTCCGGGATGGATACAGACTCATGATTATGCTCAACTCCAACCGGAAGACCATTCACAGCATCCTTCACGCCGGGTAGGTAAACCGGAAGATATTGCCCGCATGTGTCTGTTTCTCTGCGAGGAAAACAATGATTTCATCAATGGAGAAAACATCACTATTGACGGGGGAATGACGAAAAAGATGATTTATATATCTTCGGACGCAACATAAACATCATTACGAATTCATGTTATATACTTCTGGATACAAAACAGATAAGGCTTTGTAAATAGCTGAATTTATTTCTATTTTTTCAGAGCCCTTTTCTAATTTTATCCCGGGTTCTTTTTGAGAAAGATAACTTCTCATACTCTGCCCATCTGTAAAATGATAAGCATCGAAAGCCATATCAATATATCCCCAATATTGATTTAATGGATGTTGTAAAGTTGCACCACGTACTCCATTTATATATGATTTCCAATTAGGATTACTAGTGCAGAACAAATCATTGGTTTTAATGGCTTCTACCATACAAATTGCTCTAAGAGCAATACTATTCATTATCTCTTTCAAATCAATATCTAAACTCATATCATAGAACTTGTCTAAACAATAAAGTTTCATTTGTTTAGTACTTGTTATATTTCCGTGCACCTGCCATTCTTGGTGGGTATGATATCTATATCCTAATTCCCATAATGAAAAAAGAAAATCCAAATTACCCACTGTTCCGGCTTCTAATCCTATTTGCAATTTGGGATGTATCTCCGAGCTGTATAAAATATCCAGAACATCAGTCCTTGCATATTCTTTTAATTGCTCAAGGATAATATGTGAATCTCCAGAATTGAGACAAAGTAGTGCCATCAAAAAAGTATCATGTGGAAGAGTATTCCATAATGACAAAACCTTTTCTTCAGCTGTTCTACCTTCTATATCGTTGCATCCCCATGCCGGACGCTGTTTTCTTATAGCATAACCTAAAGAACTAAAAGTGTCTGATAGTTCCGATTTCTTAAAAATAGAATCAGCCTGTTCTAAAAGACTAACTGTTTTTCCTTTTATACGAATATCAGGCACTTCCAACTGTGGATATAGTAACCTCAGAATCTCATATTGTTTTTGATTTTCCCACTCTAATAGTGCATCTTTATCTATTGCATTGTATATTGCCTTGAATGAACTAATTTTATATATTTCCTCCCATTTTCCGCATTTTTTCAATGCAGCCTCACAAAATATCCAATAATCTCTATAATTAGTAATTGCGTTATTAGCAATACAAAGCCATACATTGGTTTTATATTCAAAATATACCGAAGTATTAGATAACAAAGACTCAATAGTATAAATTGACTTTATAAAAGAATCAACAGAATTAAATAATTCCGCTATCAAATCAGGACGTCCTTGTTCATATAAAGTAAAAGATAGCCTTGAGAGAGTGGCTAATTTTTTATATACTACATATTCACACTTGTCTCTTATAGTTTCTCTATCCTTACGAGTTATCTGATATCCGTGTTGTAAGAACAGAACTAAAAAGCTATGTGGGCTACTTTTTCTGCTATTTTTATTGAATAAGTCAAAGTGAAACACTATCTTTGTAACAGATATAATAATATCTATTATAATCATATTTGTTACTTATCAGATACAATGATATGTCTTTATTATACAACTTTGATATAGATACGCCCGAAGATATTCTGCAGTTACTTGCCTGCAATTTACAAAAGAGGCGATTGGAGAAAGGACTTTCAAGAGATGCTTTATCCAAGTTAAGTGGCGTTCCTTCTCCCACTATAGCTAAGTTTGAACAGAAGTTTTCTATTTCATTGAGCTCTTATGTGGCATTAACAAAAGCATTAGGATATTCCAAAGACGTAAAGGCACTTCTTGCAGAACCACTTTACAGTACAATGGAAGAATTGGACGTTATCAATAAAAATAAAAACAGGAAGCGAGGAAGAAATGAAATTAGTAAATAAGTTATCGGTACTTTATCGTGATCAAAAGATAGGAGAACTTACCATGACACACGATAACCGATGTTGCGCTTTCCAATACGATAAGAAATGGCTGATATCAGGCTTTTCTATCTCTCCATTAGACTTACCATTAGAATCTAGTTTATTCATCGCCAAACCAGAACCTTTCTGGGGAAATTTTGGAATATTTGAGGATAGTCTCCCTGATGGATATGGTCGTTATTTGTTGAATCGTTTACTCAAAAAACAAGGTATAAATGATGCTTTGCTTACACCTATTCAGCGATTAAGTATAGTGGGAATTTCGGGAATGGGAGCACTTAGTTACGTGCCGGAATCTTATATTGGAGAAGAAAAATCTCTACCTGACTTGGACAACTTACAACAAATGGCTCTGGAAGTACTTTCAGAAAAATCTGAAGAAGGCGAAGATATTTTATATTTCAATAGTGGTAATTCCGGTGGCTGCCGTCCTAAATGCTTGTGGCATGATCGTGAAGGTGCATGGTTAGTGAAATTCCGCCATACATATGATCCGAAAGATATAGGGAGAATGGAATATAAATATAATGAAGTAGCTCGTAAATGTGGAATAAATGTTCCTGATTACAAGTTATTAGATGGCAAATATTTTGCCAGCAAACGTTTTGATATAGAGAATGGAAAACGACTACACATTGCTACTGCTGGTGCGTTACTCAATGAATCAATATCAAATCCAAAACTAGATTACAAGGTATTGTTACACTTAACAGGATATTTGACACAAGATTCACAACAAGTTGATGAAATGTTCCAACGCATGGTGTTTAATGTACTTACAGATAACAAAGACGACCATGTCAAAAATTTCAGTTTTATTTGTCGTGAAGGAAAATGGTCATTAGCACCTGCTTATGATTTAACTCTCTGCAAAGAGGGGTATCACGGTGAACATGCTACTTCAGCAAATAACAAAGGAAATCCGGATATTGAAGATATGTTGGCGGTCGGTGAAAGTATCCGTATACCCCGAAGAAAAGGAATGGAGATCATCAACCACATGATTAATCATTGCCAAGAGATTCTTTCAACACGTTTCGAGTAACTTCCGCTCCTGTCTTCACAATCGAAGCTGCGTGATGGAACTCCAACATATCATACGTATCGCCGGAAATTTGAATTAAGATATCCGGCTGACAACGTTCTATCTGATAACGGGTGATTTGCTGCATCATCATCCTGGAAGATTCTGTCAACAGATTATAAGGAGATACTTTCTTTTTCTTTCCGGTATCAATGGGTGCATTCACATCGACAGCTATCAGAATGTCTCCTTCAGTGCGTTGCACATGACTCAATGGAAGAGGATTCAGAATACCTCCATCAATCAATACCATACCGTCTTTTCTTAATGGGCGGAAAAGCATAGGGATAGAAATAGACGCACGGATAGCTTCATGTAAGCTCCCTCTGTCAAACCTGACTTCCTGATCGCGGACAATATCCGTAGCCATCGCTACATAAGGGACAGGCAGGTCTTCAATATTCATGTCCGGAATAATTTGTTTCAGTTCTTTAATAAAACGGTCACCTTTCACTAATCCATCCCGGCTTAAGGTAAGATCCGCCAATTCCCACATCTTGCGTTTGTCCCAACTATACAGCCATTCTTTACATTCTTCCATTTTTCCTGAAGCATACATTGCTCCCACCATTGCTCCCATGGAACTTCCTGCAATGGAAGTAATCTCAAAGTTGTGACGAAGTAATTCTTCAATTACTCCTATATGTGCTATTCCACGTGCTCCACCCATGGAAAGGACTAATGCTACTTTTTGCTTATCCATATCATATACATTTCTGTTAGCCATCTACAAAATAACACATTTTCTGCGAAAAAGATGTTTAGTAATCGTGAAGAAATAAATTATAGCAGTGTTTTAGGGGAACTAAAGCATAGCTTTAGATATGATAAAGCTATACTTTGTCAGTTGCAAAGCATAGCTCTATTATATTCTTCTATTATCCCGGAGATTTTCCGGTTATGTAGGAGGTTAAGGGTTTACCCTCATTTATTTCTTTCCTTGAGCCTTCTTTTCTGCGTTTCGCTTATTCACGTAATCTTTGAACATCTGCCGCCAGTTGCGACCATGCTCATTGAAATACTGTTCGCATTTGGTTTTATAAATTTCGAAGATAGCAGAAATCTGCTTCATATTCTTGTAGTCAATAGCCTGTTCGCGAGCCAGTTTCAACTGTTCCAGAACAAAAGTCGTTTCCTCCTCCGTCATATTGGGCACGATGGCCTGATAACCTTTCAAGGTAAAAGCAACTTTACCTACCGTGTATTTATCCAGGATTTGTTCAATCTGTTCTTCCGTCAATACTCTGTGTAAATCTTTCATTAGCCTTTCATGCACTTCTTTCGGCATAGCAGAATCTGCAATCATTTCACGGTCGAGCTTGGAAAGCGGTTTGCCTGTCAGAGGATTGATACCCTCGGGGATTGTTGTATAAGGGTGCTCATTGTGCCAGTCACGCACTTTACGAAGATGATTATAAATGGCAGTTACTGCAAAACCTGCTTTTTATCATCGTTCAACTCTAAAGAAGCTACCCAGTCGATGGCTTTCTTTTCGAGAGAAGCATCTGATTTTAAATTAGCAAAAGCCTTCTTGTCAAAATAAGCAGCTACCTTGTCAAAAGAACGGATGGCGCCTTCAGGAAGCAAAGCTCCTTTTTCACCAAAACTATACATAGCGGATTCCGGTTCAATGGTGACCTTGCTTTCATCCAACATCTTTTTATCCAATTTGAATACTTCTGCGAAGAAGTCATAAACAGCATTCCGCTTATTCGGGCCAAAGTCATGTTTCTCTTTGGGAAGATGTACATTCGTTACTTTATCTTTTGCCTGGTAGAATCCGTAAATTCGTTGCAGATAAGGAAATTCAAGAGTAGGAACACTGGCCGTCCAGTCGCCGCCATCCGATACGATCAGTTGTGGACGAGGAGCAAAAGTAGCGGCTAATTCCGCATTACAGGTTCCTCCTGCAGATAGTTGAATAGGCATTCCGCTTTCGCAGGGACAACCACCGTCGAAGTGAGAAGCCAGGCTCACCACCGGAGCTGAAGCGGTGAAACGATCATCTAATACGCTCAACAATACAGTATGGGTACCTCCACCCGAACCGCCATTCGTACCGATACGGCTGGTATCAATGTCCTTACGGGAAGCAAGCATGTAGTCAAGAATCAGTAAGCCGTTCATTGCCTGAATAGTGTGCGCCGCACTACTACGGTGTGCCGCACTGCCCACTTGCAAAGCCGACTCTCCCCATCCGAACAAATCATAGTCTACACAAACAGCTCCCATACGTGCTAAAGTTCCCATACGTTGTTGTTGGTCTTCCCGATAACGTCCGCCACCAAAATGTCCGTTAGGGCAGATTATCAACGCATGTTTTCCTTTCGATTGGGGCGTATAGATAGAACCGCAAACGTATAACCCGGGAAGTGTTTCAAGCGCGAAATTCTGCACGGTATAGCCATCAAACTTACGTATCTTTGAAAGAATAGGTTTGGATTTGACACATTGAGCCAACAAAGGATCGATACCTAAACGCTGACGTACCTCTTTTTTCAGAGAATCGGCACGAAGTTGAAAAGACTGTCGGTCTGTATAGAGTGTATTCAGATAAGCCAGCATCTTCTCTCCGTCTGCATCTGTACGACGTGGATACTCGTATGCTTTCAGCTTATACATATTTCCTTTCTGCTTAACAAATTTATAATCGAAAGGTGCCAATACATTCGTCAAGGATTCTTCCACGGAATAAGGACGAATACGGAAATCGGCATAAGGCAGCACTTTTCCCACCGTATCAATGTCATATTTCAAACGGACTCCGAAACGGTTCTGTATATCCGTCAGTACTTCATTCAAGGGACGGGCAAATTCTGTCTCGTATGTTTGCGTCTGGGCTTCGGCCGAAAGAGATGCGGCAAGAAGCATAGTAAAAAGGATTCGTTTCATTTATTTTTAATTTATGTAAGTTGTTTTTTCACTACAGATTACACAGATTTTCACAGATTTATTATTCTTATAATTTAGTCGAATTAAAAATCTGTGTTAATCTGTAGTATCTGTTGTGTGCTTTTAATTACTTCACCATTGACGATTACGTCATCCATCGTGATACGTTCACAATTTTCGAAGATACATTTCTGTTTCCCTCCCTGAATATGAATATCACGCAAAACGATGTCAGATATCGGCGCTTCTTCCAAGCCCACTATTTTGATCGGAGTCTTTACGTTTGTCACAGTCATTCCGCTGATATGTACGTTACGGAATATCGGAGTGCGTTCACTCTTAGGTTCGGCAGGCATTTTACTGTATTTCAAATTCAATACGACAGCTTCCTGTTTAATGTTGCTCATTACGACGTTGCTGACACGAATATCTTCAACGACTCCTCCCCTTCCACGGGTCGACTTAATACGGATTCCACGATCTGTTCCGTCAAACACGCAATTAGAAATAGTAACTTTACGCACACTCCCACTCATCTCGCTGCCGATAACAACGCCTCCGTGACCGGAAAGCATGGTGCAGTTGGTGATAGTGATATTCTCGCAAGGTACTCCCAAACGACGGGCCTGCGCATCTCTTCCCGACTTGATTGTGATGCAATCGTCTCCTACTGATATATGGCAGTCGCTGATATGTACGTTGCGGCAGGATTCCGGATTCACTCCGTCCGTATTTGGTGAGGGCGCATTATCTATGGTGATCCCCTTTATAGTTACATTGTCGCAAAACTCCGGATTGACAGTCCAGAAGGGAGAATTTATGATTTTCACTCCTTCAATCTTTACTTTCTTACAACGAACGGGCTGAATGAACGGAGGACGGAAAAAGCGACGTTGCAATGTATTTACATAATCCTTGTTCGTTTCAGCATAAATTGCTGTCGTATCATTTGCTGCATCCCACATGGACTGATATTTATTCACATCACGCATGCCATTGTCTTTCAAATCAATCATGACACGAAAGAACTCCATCCACCATTTCTTTCCTTGTCCGTCCAAAGTTCCTTCTCCTTTGATCGTAATATTCTCGGCATCTACCGCATAAATCAAAGGCTGGAAACTTTTCATCATCACTCCTTCATGACGAACCTCGACAAAAGGAAGATAGTCATCAAAGTTATCGGAAAAGAGCAAGGTAGCTCCGGCTTCCAACTCCAGTGTAATATTACTTTTCAGATGGATACTCCCCGTCAGGTAAGTTCCGGCAGGAAAGAAAAGAGTACCTCCGCCGCCACGGTTCAGACGGTCAATCGTTGAATTGATTAGCTTTGTATTAAGAGTCTTGCCATTTGCTTTTGCACCGGCCTTCAGCATATCTACACGCTCGGCACGAAGAACTGTGGTTGCACAGAAGCAAAGAAAGACAAAAAGAGTTGTTCGTAAATTCATAATCGATATTATTAAAGTATATTTCATCGTTTCCTTCTAAAAAATCATGCTAATAGAATCTTTTTTTCTTCCCAATGTTTGAAGACAATCATTGAGATGTTTTTTTCAAACATGCTACATGATTAAAATAAAGATGCTGCATGATTTTTTATACGAATACATTGTTTTTTAATTCTACAAATATATACAAAAAGGTTCTTTTATTTTGCACAAACCAATTGATATGTTCCGCTCTGTATTTCTTTCGGTTCTTTTCCGCCCGGGAGATAAACAACAGCGGTAGTATTCACCGGAACAGACACGTTTAAAGTGAAAGTCCCATTCTCACAAGTCCAGTCCACATTAATGGTACCGTATAAAGTTTCATACGACGCTTTGACATATTTCAAATCTCCCACAGGTTGGGGAGCGATGATGAACTTCTGATAACCTTGTTTTGGAGTGGTAGAAGGACGAATACCGACCAGTGAATTAAAGAACCATTCATCAATCTGTCCCATCATAAAGTGATTCCAGGAAGAACCTTGACGGGGGTCCCATTGCTCGGTCAAAGTTGTAGCGCCGAATTTTAACTGGAAACCATATCCGGGAGCTTCTTCATGATTGAACATTTTATAAATAAGTTCATGTTCCCCATTACGCGCCAATGTCTGAATCAGATAACGGTTTCCCACATCACCGGTAGTCAAACGGTTGCCATGTGCTTCCACATCTTTTATCAGATTCGCGAATACTTTCTCATTCAAATCTGCATCCGGTCGGTAGTTACCTTGTTCATCTGCATCCTGCGTCATTTGGAGGAACAGCGGAAGCGCATTACTACATTGGCTTCCTGTACCATATTGTGCCGTATCTTTATGAAGAAAACATTTATTAAATGCAACCATTATATCCTGTGCCAACGAAGTGTAATAATGAATGTCAAAGTCATTACCTACCATTTTCGCAGCTTGTACCAAATACATGACTGTCATGTAATAATGCGCAGTAGCCACCAAAGGAACGGGCGTATTCCGTGAGAATCCCGCACGAAAATCTCCGTAATCATACCAGTCTCCCAATCCGAAAGAAAGAATACCTTTATCTGCACGAGTCTTGAGATAATCCACGTAACGACGCATATTCGGATAATATTTCTTAATCAATGAATCGTCTCCATAAGTCTCATAGTACATAAAAGGGAAAATAACCAAAGAACCACCCCACTCCGGAGATTCGGCAAAAGCATCCATACCCGGACCTTCAAAAATCACGTATTCCGGAGCAGTTGTCGGCATGGCCCCGTTGGAATGTTGTGCATCTGCCATATTCTGCATAATCTGCGGAGCGTATGCTGTCAAATCATAGTTATACAACAAACCCGGACCATTCAGATGTACCTGTTCCAGCCACCCAAGTTTCTCACGATGCGGACAATCCGTAAACACAGACTGCATATTGCTGCGAACCGCTTTCTCGATCAATCGATGGGCAGCATTAAATATCCGGTTGGATGATTCGAAAGTGGAAACTTTCTTGGCTGAATTATATACGAAACAGGATTGAATATTCTTTAATACAGGCAATTTCTGCGGATTCTTCTGTCCTTTTAAGACAGCACCCTCTACCTGAATATATCTAAAACCATAATAAGAGAAACGAGGGTGCCAGGTTTCATCGCCTTCCCCTTTCAGAGTGTATTCGTAATAGTGTTGACGCCCTGTCTGACGCTGATTGCAAGCACCTTCCTCTGTCAATGCTTCGGCTACAATCAAAGTCACTTTCTGACCACGTTTGCCACGTACTGTTATTTCCGGAAAGCCAGCCAGATTCTGTCCCATATCCAACACAAAAGCAGAAGGATCGACTGTTCTCTTAGTTGATACAGAAGCTGATGCAACTTGGTCCGCATTTAGTTTGGTTACCTTTTGAATATCATACCGTTCCATGATTTTCACCGGAGCCGCCATCTGTGGACGAAGTATTCCTTTAGGAGCTTCCTGTATGACTACCGGACGCCAGTGACTGTCATCAAAGCCAATCTGATTCCATCCTTTCTGTTCACGACGCGCATCATAATCTTCTCCTCCATATATGCAATTGAAGGTTACCGGACTAAAATCATATTTCCAATTATTATCGGAATGAACCGTCGTACATGTTCCATCTTCGTAGTTAATAACCAGCTCAAATAAAAGTGTGGGAGGACCAAAGCTGATCTGTAATTTGCGATAACGCCCCCCCTGCACATTATAGAATCCATTCCCCAATAAGATTCCTACGACATTTTCACCACGCCGCAATTGTTCCGTCACATTGTATGTGTTATAGTAAACAGTTTTATCATAATCACTCCACAATGGAGCAAACTCACTGTTACCTACCTTTTTGCCATTCAAAGAAAACTCATAGAATCCCAGACCACAAACGTATGCCGTTGCCTCCACTATTTTCTTACCCGGTTTACGGTTTGCACCCCCTTCTTTCGCATCTCCTACCTGGAATGTTCTTCTCAAACAAATACTTTTCTTTGCCAAAGTGTCCACTGCTTCCCAAGCAGCTTTCACTTCCGGTTTCTTCAACTCTCCACCGTGGAACTTACGCCCTTCCGGTAAATGAGCATTTTGTCGGGTAATAGCTCCAATCCACTGCCCCGAAGATAATCTTTCGGGTACTGCCCGGAATTTCGCTTCACTGCTCCACTCGGAAGGTGTATCTGTTTCATCCCAAACACGAACGCGCCAACTATAATTAAATGAGTTATCAGGACGTATATCTGCCCCCTTTGTAGAAACTAACTGGCTCTGCGAAGAATAAACCTTCCCACTATTCCAAACAGAACGCCCTGTAAAAGCTTCCCGAATATCAATCTCATAGGCAGATTGTCGTGTCCCATTTTCCGGCGATTCCATCACCCAGCCCAAACGGGGTGAACCTTCGACCACTACCAGTCCCTCCTGCATCTCACAGGTAAGACGACTGATGGTTATATTCTTTGCCTGTACAAAACAAGACAAACAAATTAGCAATGAAAGAAGAATCTTTTTGAATTTCATTTTTCAAGTATCTTTTATTTGTTCGATAAATGAGAATTTATCGGTTAGGCTGAAAGCCTTACAATTATATATTTATTGGGATGCCCTGAAAGGGCTTAATTATATAGCGTAGGGCAACGCCCTACGAAAAAAACACACCAGCCACAAGCCCTGAAAGGGCGGAACCGTATACAATTATGCCCTTTCAGGGCGCAAATTCAGATTGTCGTTTTTA
>NZ_GG774802.1:156396-241721 GCF_000163675.1 Bacteroides sp. D22
CCAGCCACAAGCCCTGAAAGGGCGGAACCGTATACAATTATGCCCTTTCAGGGCGCAAATTCAGATTGTCGTTTTTACGTAGGGCGTTGCCCTACGCTATATAATTAAGCCCTTTCAGGGCACTCCGCAAAATTATCATTTAAGTGCATTTTCACAAACGATTTTTGTCAATGTATTCGCCTGCCCTACTTCCTTACCATCTACAAAAATGCGCAATCCTTTTCCGCAATGATAGCGATCACCATTCTTATCCCAAAGAATCGTCAGATTATGACCATGATATAATACATTATCCAAGCAGAACCAATCCCACTTGTCGGCAGGAATTAAGGGGTTCACTTCAATCGTATTATCCAAACGTGGACGAAGCCCGATCAGCCCTGTAATTATCAGGTCGTTGAAAGTGGAATGATTATAATAACGGCTACGTTCCTGATCTCCTTTCAGCCAATAACCGGTCACCTCATCCAAATATTCACCAATATAGGGACGACCACGATGATACTGTGATTCCACATACAATTCCATCTGACGGAAATATACACTGTCAGACAATACAGTCTGCGGATAATTATTCATAAAGTTAGCCATTGCTGTCAATGTCTGTGCGGAAGCAAACGGCCAGATAGCACCGTCCCACTCACACTTGCCTACTCCACGTGTACGGAACTCCGGATGACGACGTTCTGCAGTTGTCAATCCATAAGGAGCAGAGAAGCCTTTTTCATCCATAATTTCTTTCCAGGCAATTTCATACTTTTGGGTGGTATCCGGCAGGTTGAAATACCAGGGAATATATCCGATTGCTTCACGCACATTCGCGGAAGAGTCCGTACGCATCGTCTCAAAAAACTGATGACGTGTATTCCACAATTCATTTTCTACCAGATTTTTCAAAGTATCTGCTCTCATGCCATATTTCATAGCCATCCCCTCATCACCGGAAAGAATTCCTATACATGAAAGTGCTTTAGCATTGCCATACATATAACTATTGATTGTCGGCCGGGCATATTTCTTCCTCCGTCCGCCACTGATTGATTCTTCCATACCATCCTGTACGTCACCCTGCCAATACAATCCGTTCTTCAAACGGTTCGTACGTTCCCAACGCTGGTATTCGGTTTCCAGATCTTTCTTCATATCCAGCAGATAGTCCTTATCACCATCTACCATGTAACGAGCCAAAACAGCATCTGCGTTCCATGAGCTGAACTTATCCATTTTCTTCATCGGACCGCCATCATTGCCACGATACCATGTATGAATAATCTGATCCAAATATTTCGGATCACGCAACCAACGGCTTTCATAAATGTGATGTCCAATAGCACAAGCAATCAAATTATATTTATCAGAATAAGAACGCTGAACGAGAAACTCGGTCATGCCATAGCCAACAGGAGTCTCCTTGATATGCTTACGCAATGACCACCAACGATAATAATACATTTCTTCAAAGTTATGTTGCGGACACTCGAACAAAGGAATATTTTCCTCCATCCATTCCGAAGCCTTTGCATTGGGAATTGCCTGAACAATATTTTCGTCTTCCATACCGTTGAAATAGTCTGCATAATGACTGAAGTCAGCATACTTTAAAAAAGCAGAAGACGCATCTTTATCTGCAGAAGATGTTTTCACATTGGCAATGCCATATTCAGCCAATGGATCTTGCGCACCTGCATTCGGCAGATCATAAGTCTGGTCGGCAGGAGTATCTACAGTCGGGAATGTACGAGGTACGCCAGTACGGAATACGATTCGCTCCACAGCAGCCACGGGCGCATAGAACATACGCAGCCCTACTCTCTTGCCATCTACATATACTTGAATATTACGATCAACAGTAGAAAGGACTGCTTCTACATGATAAACCTTTCCTGCTTCATATTTCATCATATTTGCAAACCGGGAGCCGCCTTTCAATCGGAAAATGCCATCATCAGTAAGTTCCATACGAGAACAGGCTATTCCATTCTCATCCAGAAATTCAATCTGGAGTGTGCCTTTATTATTCTGGCCGGCTTTCAAATCAAATGATACTTTCAATTCTTTAGAAGCCGGAATTTTACGTTCCACTTTGGCATAATCAAACGGATCTTTATCCTGCAACTTCAACCATTGATCCTCCAAAGAAACAGGAGCCCAAACCGGAGAATAAATATTCCAGTCAGTCAGTTCCGCAATTGATTTATTTTTAGAGAAATCATCATCCGCATGTGCTGAAGCATTTATTTCCACCGGGACAGGAATACGGGAAATCCACATATCTTCCTTGTTCACACTGTAAGAAACCCACAAATCACCATCGGCAGGTACCCCATTGCCTTCCTGAATACCACGTGGATATTGAGGACCGTATGATTTATAATTTCCTCCATAACGCATGGGAGTGATTTCACCATGCACCAGATTCAATGTTGTATATTCCAATCCATCTTTACTCAAAGATATAGCCAGCGGCCAACGAAATTCCGACGGATTATATACAGTGGCGTATGTACCATCACTTAAACGCTGCCCCCAAATTTTCGCATTGCTATTGACGAAACCTTTTGCACGAAGCACAGGCTCTGCCCAAGTATGTCCGCCATCCTCACTGATAGAGGTAAGCGCATGTTTCCAAAGACTGGCAATACGTCCATCCGGCAATGTATAACAATTGAATGCTTTGTATCCTTTCTTCAGCGGGAGAATAGGATCTTCACGGTCGGCTTCTTCCACCCACTGCATCATATACAGCGGATTGTCAAGAATTTCCTGGCAAGCCTTCACAAACTCACGATCCTTGCTTTTCTTAAAATACGGATAATCAGTATTCTTTTCATTAAATCCATGATTATAATAAATGAAATAGATCGGTCCGTAAGAACCGTCTTTCTTTATTTCACGAACCACCCGGCCAATACCGTTTCCATCATTGGGATCATCTTTTTTATCCAAAGCAACTCCATAATTTCCCATTGTAATCAGCTTGCCGGATTTAGAAACATAGAATCCGACACGCTGGTGCATAATGGCAATCAGATCTTTGGCCTGCACACCCGGACGAGACTCTTTGGTGTATCCATCGGGAACTTGATAAGGAGGAAACACTATTTCCGGATTTGTCCAGCGATATCCATCTTTCGATGTCATTAGAAAAGTCTGTGAAGGCGGTACGTGTTCGTCAGAAGGATCTGCCAGGTATTGATAGAAAAACTGTCCATTCCAATAAGCCAGCATCGGCTGATGATTATACGTCCATCCATTGCCGTTCGAAGCATCGGGATGTTCACGATTGGCACGCACCAACTGAATGTTATGTACTCCGACTACCGGAGACAGTTGTCCGTCGTGACAAGCAGGGTTCGATAATTCTTTTCCTGTATAATGAATTCTATCTTGTGCAAAGGCTGTAGTAGTCAACCAACCGGCAGCCAGTACAAAAAGAATTTTAGCAGAGTTGTTCATGATTTATTTCTGATTTTAAATTAGTTCCAGATTTATTTCTTTTCTTCCAGCAATGCCTTTACTACTGATTCCGGAGCTTTGAATATTGTTCCATGCTTATGTCCTACAGGGATGCTTACCTCTTCTGTTACATCTGTAAAGTTCCGGAAATCCTTCGTACGCATAGCGCCATATATTTTTTTCTTATATACATCAAAGTAGATTAGATAATCGTCGCCCAACTTCTCTACAGACGGGCCTTCTACAAAGGATTCAGTGAAAGGCTGGGATGCGGGCGAATAAGGACCGGTCATAGAATCGGAAAAAGCGATTTTCAGATTACGTTCCGGACGGGTGTTATCCTTGAGTACCATTACATAGTCATTCTTTGCCCGTTTCACGATAACGGCATCAATGGTGCTGAATCCCGGATCATACAAAAGTTTTGCTTTCGAAACGGTTTTAAAATCTTTTGTAGTGATATAGTATAAACGATGATTATTATTCTCTTCTTCTATTCCCTTTTCGAAACGTCCGGGGACACAGGAAGCCCATACGACCATGAACTGATCGTTCTCGTCGTCATAGAAAATTTCCGGAGCCCATACATTAATGGTAGTCGGTTCGTTTACCATTACAGGAATCATCTGTTGTTCCGACCAATGGATCAAATCTTTAGAATGTGCGTAGCCAAATCCTAAATCACCTTTCCAACTTGTAGTCCAGACCAAATGGTAGGTTCCATCCGGAGTACGTACCATCGAGGGATCCCGCATGAGCTGGTGCTGTCCCAGTTCCGGCTTTAGCCAAACTCCCGGAATACTGTCCCAGTGAATTCCGTCCTCACTATATAAGTATCTTAACCCCTCATCAGCCGGTTCATGAAACGAAGTGAACATGTAGTAGTCTTTGTTCCCCCCACAAGAAGCCAGAAACAGAAGACTTATTGCGGCTAATGTATTTCTTAACTTTTTCATTTCTATATTCTATATTTGTATCTTTTATACAGAGGAGACGATGGAAAGCGCCGTTTGTACTCAAATATACTAGAAGAATCAATAGATTCAAAATTTATATACGATAAAAGGGCGACTCTCCGAGCCACCCTTTCCACCATCAAACAAACTAACCATTTACAATGGGAAAGAATTTCACTTCTTTTTATAGTATCTTATTTTTTAATTATATAGAACCTCCACGGGCTTTTATACGTTTATACCATTCCTCTCGTTCTTTCTTCAGGTCATATCCACGTTTAGCCAGATAGTTGTTGATACGTCCTTTGTATTTTCCGAAAGCAGCGTGTTTCTTATTCGAATTTTCTGCATCCAACGCAAATTCACGAGCCTCTATCAACCAAGCATAGATTTGAGCTTTTTCTTCTTCTTTCAAAGTAGGAATCATGTCCAGATGTGAGTCATAAGTCACTTTTACTACTCCATAAGTCATGCCATCCTTAACGGCTTCTATTTGCTTTTCATCAAGAAAGAGAGATAAATTGGCAGGAAAAGCGAAATGTGAACGATATAGCGCCGCATCTTTTTCATTTTCCGCAGCTTTCAAAGCTTCATTTTTAGCCTCACCAGTCAACCCGGATTCTTTTACTTTCTTGACTTTCGCATCCCGCACCTCATAAATATCATTTAATTCGAAGTAACGATTGGCTATGACATTGCGAACATCTTCGGCTATTTTCGCATCTGTAAGTCCGAGTTTATCAACGATCTTTTGTGATCGGCCGACAATAGACTTTACATATTCAGGATCACGATTCTCTTTATTTAAGTCGACTGCCTGCGCAGACATCCAACCGGAAATAAAAAGCAATGATAGTATCAGTATCTTTTTCATAATTACATTAATTTTCCTTTTTCAGCCAATGTATCGTAGTTGTTCTTCATATCTCTCCAATCTACTTTATGCTTTGTGCTGATACCGTTGATATATTTTTCAATATTCGTATATCCGTCACCAGTACAGTCTTTATTGGCATCACTCGGATCGTTCGGATTTAATCCGTTAGCAATTTCCCATTCGTCCGGCATACCATCTTTGTCTGTATCAACATAAGGAGTACCTTTGTATTCAGGATACCCCCCCATCTGGCGAACATCAGTAATAATACCCTGCTTATAAGAATCTTTCGGCAAACGACGATACTTGAACTGTCCGTCTTCCCCCATTGACTTAGGAGACAAACCTGTCAAGTCACCATAAGCGTCTTTAGGAAGTTTCTTTTCATAATAAGGAATACCTGTTCTTACTTCTTCAATCACACGTTCGTCAACAATATCACGACAAGGAATATTCGCACCTACATGTTTCAATACATAGTCATAAGCATCTTTAGCCCCCATGATATTGATATACGGCATCTCGAACGGCTGGTAGCTACGCATGTATTCAGTATATCCGTCAGTGTTCGGTTGAGTTTCAATCTGAATACCGCCATTCCAGTTGTCTTTAGTTATTTCAGGATAGCCTTCCATTATATTTCCGTCGGCATATACTCGCCCATATTCTTTATGATCCAGCTTACTACGTCCTGCTTCCGGTTTCAAAATACGATGTCCTACATTGGAATCCTTAGGAGTAGCAGGTCCCGGTTTGTAGTAGTTGTTAATCATATTGAACATCGCGGTATAATCACCACCATCAGAAGAACGGTGCACCCAATTGAATACTACATTATTAACGAAATTGAATATGCCATTCCAGCCGATAGAAGGATTACGTCCGGAGTTACTAGCCCAAAGGTTACGGGCAAATGCACAGTTCTCACCACCTAACGTACTACCAAACGCATGATTGTATGTATCTAACGCTTTTGCCGAGATAGTATTTTGAATAGTTACGTTTACAGTAGGAAGTTTCAAGTCTTTGCTTTCATATTGTCCTTCACTCGGGTCGTACATGTGGCGATAGAAAGAAATGTTTTCATCCAATCCCCACGTACAGGAGCAGTGGTCGATCATTATATTACCAACAGGGTTACCTCCGAAAGAGTCATCACGATGCCATACTTTCGTTTCTCCACGACGGAAACGCATGTGACGTACAACAACATCATGTGTATCTACCCAAAATGACTCGCCGGCAATACAAACACCGTCTCCCGGAGCTGTTTGCCCTGCAATGGTTACATAGGGAGCACGGACGATAATCGGAGATTCCAGACGGATGATACCGGCAACATTAAATACGATAATACGTGCACCACCAGTTTCACATGCTTCACGGAAAGAGCCCGGTCCACGATCATTCAGATTTGTGACAGTTATCACTTTACCTCCACGACCACCGAAACTGTACATACCACCACCTTCAGCACCTGGGAATGAAGGGATATCAGCCTGTGGCAAATCGTACGGACGACCAGCCCAAGGAATATATGGACGTCCTTCTCTAGCTTCTTTTTGTACTATCGGCAACGCTTTTGCCCATGCTTCATCAGAGCGTTTCCGCTCTTCAGTCATCATTTTTGTATAGTTTTCTTTGGCTTCGCCAGATATTTGTGGGTATTGCGCCCATGCAACGGTCGGAGTCAACATTGTTGCAGCAAAAACTGCTAAAAGTACCTGTTTCTTCTTCATTTTTATTTGGTTTTGTGAAGTTGTTAATTCAAAAATACAATAATAAGACGAAAGAAGAAAAGATTTGTAATCAGTGATGATGATCTTTTATCAAATGCGGGGGAGAGAAACGACTTTCCAGTCTCCAATGGTCCGTGTAGTACTATCGAGAATCACTTTGCTGAAAAGTGTCTTTTTCTGCCGGTCATTTCTCTATCGGAAGAAAAAACGACGAAGGAAGGAATGTGTCACACACGAAATCCGAATAACCGGAATAGCTTGGTGTAAAAGAAAAGAGGGAATCTTAAGATTCCCTCTTTTCACATTTTCTCTTCTATTGGCTGCCGTCAGAGAGCCGGATCGGGAGCTTCGCCACTGTCGCTGCCACCGGAAGGAGGAGTTACTCCACCGCCTTCATCAGGATCGGGAGCTTCACCTTCACCAGGCGTTATCGTTCCGTTGCCTCCGGAAGGCTTTGAGGGAGCCGTAATACCTTTACGACGATTATAAGCAGCTTTTGTTTCGGCTATGACTTGGTTGAGAGCAGTAAGAAACGCTGAAGCTTCCGTTATGGAGGGAGTCAGTATATTGACAGCGGTTATGTGCATCACCAAGTCATCGTAGAGTGAATCAAGCTGCGCACGCACAGTCTTTGAGTCCGCAACCGATTCTGCTGTACGAGTAACGGAACGGGCGTCTGTCAGTGCCGAATAGTTTTTATTGGCGGTTTCGAGTGCCGTTAATATGGCATCCAAATTGAGTGCCGTAACGGCGGTTTTCACGGCTTCCTTGCGGAAATCAAGCAGTAGTCCGCTGATGGCTGCCGTTTCCTCCATATTGCGCATGCGTGCCAGTCCGGTATAAGGGCGCACCGTGATTTCCAAGGTATTATATGCATCTCGTTGCGCTGCCAACGGTGAGTTTTTGGCCGCACGGACAGTAGCCAACAAATAACTGACATACGAATCGCGTTCGGCATCCAGTTTCAGTAAATCCTTTGTTTCGGCGTTGGCCGTGGAACGGTTCACCAGGTCTTCCATTTGTACCAACTTCGGCTTGATGCTGTTCACGATGTTTGTTACTGTCAGTTTGGAAATACTTCCTGCGGTGAGGAGTGTCAGCACACGATTCATGAAATTGGTGTACTCAGTGTTGTTCAGTTGTGACAGTGTGATACCGTCTGCTTTTTGATAACTTCCCATAATTTTTTCTTTAGGAATTCATACTTGTTCTATCTATCTCTAAAAAATTCGAAATCCGGACAAGCCTACGAAATGGTTGCTGTAAATTCGCGGACGTTTTGCATACCTGTGAAAGCATTTTTTAAAATTTGCAAGCGTTTTTCAAGCTTACAAAAGCGATTTTAAAAGTTTTCCGGCATTTTACAAGCTTGGAAAAGCGTTTCTGGAAGTTTGCAGGCATTTAGCAGGCTCGGGGAAGCGTTTTGAGAAGTTTGCAAAGGCAAAGATAACTAAAATCAGCTGATTTAACTAACAAAAATTCACCAATTCCTGCCGTCTTCTCAAAGAAAAGAGGGAGGAACCGGTGAATTTCTATGGTTTTCGATGCCGAAGCATCCCCTGTGATTCATCTCCGATGTAATTATCCCTGCACCGAAATGCAGGGATAATTATATCGAAGGGAGTTGAGATTTTTATTCAGCCAGCGGGTCGAAAGTACCGTTTGCGCCACCGTTGTTGTAATCTCCCCAGCCGATGGTTTGCAGTAATGTACTATTGTTACCCTGGATACCTTGGGAGAAACCAAGGATATAATACCTTGGAAGGAACGAGATATACAGTGGAGAATGGCTATCATCATAAGAGTCGCCTTTCTTTGTCTTACGGGTCAAATAATTTGAATAAAATTCTTTCAGCCTATCCTGTTCGCCGGCAAGATCCTTTCTCAAATCCATTGCAGCCGGACGGGTAATTCCAGCTTTTACTAACGGATCGTTGTCAACGTTTGTTCCACCAATGCCACCATTTACAGTTGTACGGAATTCAAGATTCTCGCGACGTTGTCCGTTGAGTGGCTTAAAGCCAAGATATGTACATGTGTTTCCACCCCAGCCAGTCAGTTTCCAAGTAACAGGCGCACCTTCAGGAAGTTCTACGCCGCCATCAAACAACATCCAGCGACGCATATCATCGAAACGTTTTCCTTCGTATGCCAGTTCGATTTGACGTTCATACATGATGGCCGCCATACATTTAGCCTGGTCACCATCCAAACCAGCTTCCAATCCATAATTATTTTCAGCTTTATAACCAACACGAGCACGGATTTTTTGTAATTGATCAACGGCAACTCCCATCTCACCTGCATTACATGCTGCTTCTGCATAATTAAGTAATACTTCCGCATATCTAATCTCCATATACGGCGCGGCAGAACGTGTGAAGCCCCCGGACTTTTCATCATAGACATAACGGGCAGTTGCATTCACATCTCTGTCATCAGAGCGTTTACGTACATAAAAACCTTTTACATCATTAAGGAGACCATCAGCGCCATAGGTCACACTGCTATTGGCTTCAATATCATCTACATAAGCTGCATCCGTATACCAGGTATAGTTCCAAAGTTCATAATCAGGACCATTGTGCGGGTATCGGTTCCCTTGTGTCGTAGGATTACCGACAAACGACCAACGAACTCCCGGGAAAGCGAATGTACGATAGAAGCGCGGATCACGATCGACGAAAGGAAATTCGCGATAATAAGGTATATCTGATTTAGTTAACGTATTGTATGTTTCACAAGTTGCAGGTATCTTGCCGTCAGACATAGGAAACATATCTACCAACATGGCGGAAGGTGTTTTGCCACCTCCTCCTCTAGCATTGTACGGCCGGATGCCATTTTCCCATGTATTATTCTTACGATAATCAGGAACTCCTTCCGTCAGCGTGTTGTGTAGCGTTACAAATACAGCTTCTTGACTCGGCACTTCAGTAAAAAGATTAGCCCAACCGGAAGCGTTCACACCGGGATTACTTTCATTAGCCAAGCCATATCCGGCAGCTGTCAGCACGTCAATAGATCTTTTTATATCATTGTAAGCCTGTGTCCAACGAGACAAATCATTGGAGCGATTAAATAACGGACTGGCATATAGTACACGTACTCGACCCAACAAAGCCACTGCTGTACCGGAAGTAACACGACCGTAATTATCACCAGACATCCATTGTCCGGCTCCCGTAAAAGGTGCTAACAATGTTTCAGCTCTCTCCAAATCGTCACAAATAAATTTGAAACAATCCTTTGCGGAAGAACGGGGAACAACAGAACTTTCAACAGGTTCCTGTACTTCCGTAATGATGGGCACACCACCATACCATTTCACCAAATTATAATAGCACCATGCACGAAAGAAGTAAACCTGCCCTAACAACTCATTCTTTTCTTCCTGCGAAAGCGTGCTTCCTTCAATGCCTGCAATGACATCATTAATATTACGAATACGTCCATAAGCGGAAGTTATAGGATCACCTTTCGTTCCTTCAAAGTAATCAGGTACAGGATTATTTCCGGTTTGATAAGTCAACGGCTTGAGTGGATCGACAAAAGCACTGAATCCACTATATTCTTCAGTCGACTTAGATTGGTCGTCTGCTAAACCGGTACTGTTATACATTGAACTGGGAGTAGCCTTAGGATCTGGCAGACATACTCTATAAACATCTGCTACACGTCCCAGTGCACCACTCCAATAATTATAAGCATCGGCAGTAGTGCTGTCAAAGTTCTGCTTGTCTTGCATGAACTGGTCGCTACAAGAAGTAAACGCAGTCATCGCCCAAAAAGCTACGCTGATACGGAATATATTTTTTCTTTTCATTTTACTGTTCTTTTAGAATGTTAAATTAACACCAATCGTGAATTTACGCAGGGTAGGATAATTCCCATAAGTAGTCATCGGATCAATAAAATTATCCGGATAAGGATTATAGAAACTTAATAGATTCTGTCCTGTAATGTTAAAACGGCAACTTTCGATACCTATCATTTTTGTATATTTTGACGGTATACGGTAAGCTAATGTAACGCGATTCAGTTTGACACGTGTTCCGCTTACTCTCCAGAAAGAAGAAGTTACTGCATTCACGCTGCCCCATCTCAAGTTCGGATATTTTCCATTGCGATTGGCTTTCACCACTACATTACCTGCTGCATCTACTACGTCGTTATACACAAACATATTGTCTGTAGTCCAGAACGAAGGCATATTTGCATATTCCAAATCATTATACTTATTAGCCGATGTTCCTTGGTTTCCTAAAGAAATTGCATCATCAGGCAAGAAACTATAACCACCCCAGCTCGCATTAAACTGAGCTGTCAAAGAAAGCCCCTTCCATTCTGCGTTCAGGTTCATTGTCATGCTGTAAGGATTGCTTCGATTAGATAACCGTACTTGGTCATCTTCAGAGCTAACCACACCATCCGGTCCGGCGTATGTACCATCATCTTGTCTGGCTCCACGCACGTCTTTATAAATCAACATACC
Source organism: Bacteroides sp. D22 (assembly GCF_000163675.1). Taxonomy (NCBI): domain Bacteria; kingdom Pseudomonadati; phylum Bacteroidota; class Bacteroidia; order Bacteroidales; family Bacteroidaceae; genus Bacteroides; species Bacteroides sp. D22. The sequence continues at coordinate 167,920 of NZ_GG774802.1, forward strand.
CGGTTTTACATCTTCTTTAACGTTACCCATATAGGAAGTAATATTGTACTTGGCAAAATACTCGTCAATATCCTGATAGCTGCGGAACATACCGATACACTGCATACCCCAGATGCCTTGATCCAAACGATCACCCTTCTTATAGCTCTTATAAGTAGGCTTCTGATCCCAGTCTCTTACCAAAATCTCATTATCACTATACCCGGTGTTCAACTGAATTTTATACTTAAAATCCTTACCTATCTTGTCTCTCCATGTAGCAGACAGTTCGACACCATAAGTATTCAATTCTCCATAATTCACTTTCGCAGAATTAGCTCCCACTGTAGATGGAACAGAGGCATTATAACTAAGCAACATCTCACGGTTCCATTCATAGTAAGCGTCAATATTGAATGATAAACGATTATCGAGAACATTGAAATCAAGCCCCAAATTACCTTTATAAGATTTATCCCAATGAGCATCCCGATTGATTGCTGCATTGTTTTTATTCATTGTGAGGTGACTACCGGCATTGGCCTCTGTACTAGTGCCAAATACTGGCCCTTTATCCTTATCTGTTCCGTAAGTCTGCAACCATTGCCATGCTGTTGTATTATCACGACCGGTCAAACCAAAAGATGCACGCAACTTTAAGTAATCAATCCATGTAACGTTCTTAGTAAACCATTCTTCTTGTGAAACCACCCAACCAGCAGATACTGACGGGAAAAATCCCCAATAATTTTCAGGAGCAAACTTGGTGGAAGAATCCGAACGAAGCAGGAACTCCAGTAAATATTTGTTATCATAAGAATAATTCAAACGACCGATATAAGATAAATTACCCGACTCAAAACGAGTGAATTCTGTACTAGGAGTACTATTCCAGTCTACCGAATTAGATTGTCCTGTCGTAAATTCGTATGGGTTAGTAACCATACCGTACAAATATTCTGTTTCTGATTCAGACTTTTCAATGGAGAATAAACCTCCTACAGAATGTAGTCCGAAATCCCTATTATATGCTGCAGTAAAGTTCATCTGATAGTTATCCGAACGAGTCATGGAACGAGACAAATATCCAGTAATATCACTTGTACTGGAGTTAACCACCGGTTTTCCACTATTTGCCAAATAAAAACTAGTATTTTCAAATGCACTGTTATCCGCTCCTTCAATTGGAGTATACAAATGTTCTCCACTACCAGAACGAGTCTCCAAATAATAAAGATTATAAGAAGTACCATAATCATTTGTCTTATTCGTATTGACACTCTTCGAATAAGTAAACTTCAATTTCAGTCCTTTCAACCATTTATTCCATCCGAAATCGTATTCCAACCCGGCATTAATATTCATGTTTGATGTCATGTTTCGTTTATAGTCGCCATTATTCTGAAGTACATTGAAATTGTAATTCTGAATATTACTTACCGATGAATTAGTAGGACCGTAAGCAGCTACCGCATATTCACCCACATATTCGGGAATATAATAAGGATGTGTCAACAGCGTATTGTAATCTTTCTCTGCAGACGAACCTCCGACCTGATTCAGAGGAGTATTTTTCTTTCCATAATCACCGGAGACCTGTACATTCGCTTTTATCCACTTGCTGATTTTCACATCTACACCAGCACGGTAATTCCAACGATTGTAATCCAGCTTACCTAAGTTACCATCCTGATCAAAATAAGAAATTCCGGCAAAATAACTGGCTTTTTCAGTAGCACCGCTCAGGTTTACACTATGCTGCTGCGTCAATGCGGATTCCCAATATTTATCCAGTAAATCATAGTGCAAACTTTTCATGGCATTCAACTCATCCTGCTGAAAAATAGCTCTTAACGGATCAATACTTGTCTCCGTCGGGTCAGCCATACGTACTGCATTCCATAACTTGCCATACTCATACGCATTCAACATCTTAGGACGAGATACTTCATCTGTAATACCAAATGTTCCATTATATGAAATTTTAGGCGCACCTAACTTTCCCTTTTTTGTGGTTACCAGAATAACACCATTTGCTGCACGAGCACCGTAAACTGCTGCAGAAGCATCCTTCAAGATAGAAATACTTTCCACAACTGATGGATCTAAGTTGTTAAACGCTTCCGCACCCAAATTAGTATAAGTACTTCCCACTTTTACTTCCGTAGGATAAATGTAACCATCAATAACATACAATGGCTGCAGGTTGGTACCTCCCATTTCTTCCAACTCACCATTCTGACGAATAGTAATCGTAGCGTTTTGTCCCGGACGAGTATCACCTCCGTTTACAGAGATACCATTTGCCAAACCGCTCAATGTACTGGCCAAACTTCCACTTGAAATATCCTGAATATCATCAACGGGAACAGTGGCGATAGCACCAGTCAAATGCGCTTTCTTCTGCGTACCATAACCCACAACTACAACTTCATCCAATTGCTGCGTATCTTCCTTCAAGATGATCTTTGTCAATTTGAATGGAGCAGAAAAACGTTGTGGTACATATCCTATATAAGAGATTTCCACTTCCTTACCATCAGGAACATTCAATGTGAAATTTCCATCTAAATCCGTTATTGTTCCCACTGTTGTTCCTACAACCTTTATGGCAGCTCCAATAATAGGTTGCTCGGTCTCATCCAGCACAACTCCTTTGAATGTTTTAGTATTCTGTGCTATTGTCGGCAAAGCCATCACAAAAGCTAGAAGCAGGCTGATACTGATTCTATATATATTCTTATGTTTCATCTTTATCGTATTCTAGATTTATTATCTTTTTAATTTAACCAACGCGGGTCGCCACTACCATGAGCAAATACTTCGGGAGCACTCGGAGTAAAATCACCGTTTGCAGCATCAGCGAATCCCGGATCCACGCCATAAGCAGAATTGCTCTTATCACCATCCGCACGATTTGAAGTCTCATCCAGTGGCAATGCGCCATTGTACCAATAACAGTTATTTTCAAAAGTTGCAGCTACCTTTGTACCCTGCATTCTTATACGACGATTGAAATTTCCCGAAAATGAGTCAATAAACAAATTGTTCTTTGAAATTACCTCATTATGTGTCTGTGACCAACCATTGCCATTAAAACTCTGTCCGGAATAGGAGAGATTATAGAATGTATTGCTTATAAATGTCATCGATCCTCTTGACCAACCATCATAACTGGTTGTTTGTCCACCTCCATAACGTAAAAAACGAGAACCGTTTTGGTTATGACTATAAATCGTAGAGTTACTTATTTCGAAGTCTTTCACAATCGAACTGCTAGAGTTAAAGTTTATCAGGTCAGCAGCTTGATAGCAATCTATTACACAATTTCTGATTGCAAAATTTTGAATACCATACTTCTTTCCGTTAATGTGAACTAAGTATTTTCTAACAGCCTTGATATTGCAAGATTGAATAACCATAGGATTAGTTACTTTTCCATGATCGGTTCTCTTTGTATCCAATATCTCTTCCGGAACATCACCAAACTTTAAAAAAGCCCCATCTGTCACTACATCACAATCAAAGTTGATAAACTTCAAGGCTAATCCTCCACCACAAGTAATAATAGAAGCCGGAGCAGTGAATTTCACATTCGCATTCCCGCGTGTTTTATTTCCGCGCAACTGTACATTATTTACGCCGAAGTTCAAATCTCCTGAAATATAATACGTCCCTCCTGCTTCCAGTTCGAAAGCAACTTCTGTATCTTTTCCCGTAGTCACCGGATGTTCAGCAAAATATGTAGTCAAGTCTGTACCATTAGGAACAAGCGTTGCGGCAACAAGTGTAGACCAACTGATTTCAGTGGCGGAAACGGAAGCTGTATTATTCAACTTTTCATTCCCCAATGCTGCAATCTCAACCTTATAGTTCGTATCTTCTACCCAAGGACATACTACAGCCGTCCCGTCTACAATACTGTCCTTCACTACAGCTACAGGATGATCAGGGTCATCTACAATGTACATAGAAAATTTATAACCACCTGCCCCCATAACAACAGACCAAGTAACTTTTACATTATTTTCAGTTGTAGCCAGTTTTTCAAAAGCCACATCCGATGCTTTCGGCGAATCCAATTGCGTATTCGTCACGCCACCGGAGAAGGTTTCTTCATCAAAACCATCTCCAGCGCAAGAGCCCATAAATAAAATCATCGATAAACAAGCTATGCTCCCGACAACTTTCATTTTAATCTTCATCTTACTCTTCATAGATTAAATTTTAATTTAAACAAAAATAATACATTATATCTTCAAAATCTAAAAGTTCTTTTAAGGAAAGACGTACAATCAAAAAATATGTAATCACTTAAAAGAATAAAAAAAATAGATTTTGCATTTTTTTCTCTCTCTTTGTAATATTAACTATATCATAATATCCTCCTATCTCTGTTGAAACACCTCTTTCAAATACTTAATATTCGTACTATAATTCTTTTTCACGTTCCGCACGTCATCCTTATCGCGCGAACGTTCTACCACCAGCCATCCAATCCATCCCATCTTATCCAGCGTCTTTTTCACCTTATTCATGTCCAATCGTTCATTATAAGGTAAAGTCACTCCATCTGTGTCCGTACAGTGAATCTGGCAAATCCTCTTTTTCCCCAGAATCTTCAACTCCTTGCACAAATCCCTTCCATTCTCCAATGCATTTTGAAATTTAAAATAGATCTTGATTCCGGGAGAATTAATTTCTTTCAGTAGTTTCACATCTCCTTTTGCATCCAATTGAGTTTCAATACCAATCACCACCCCTTCAGAAGCTGCCATATCTCCTACCTCCTTCAAGCGTTTTACAACTTCTGTCCGTAGTGCCGGAATCTTTTCCCATCCGGCTTTGATTCCTCCCAAAGGAAGAAAGGCAACTTTGGCATTCATCACTTTCATGGCATGAAGGCAATCCTGAACTAAATCTTTATAGTTAGCTCGTTCCAGAAAAGACTGTCCATAGAAACCGGACATAGCAATAGAAGAAACTTCTAATTGATATTTTTGAGCAGTTTCACGAAATAACTGCTGGAAATGGGGCTCGCGCAATTTATTATCAAACATTTCCCTCTTGCCAAGACCACCCATATCCAATTCTACACCGTCACCATTCAATTCATGTACCAATTGGAATGAACCGATTTTCTGACGTTTCAGAATCATCCAGTCACATACGGCTATTTTATAACGTTGTTCCTTTTGCTGCGATCCGGCAATTGCCAATAGAGGAAAACACTCTGCAAGTATCAATATCCAAAGGATATGTTTAAATAAATTTCTTCTCATTTTTTATTTTATTGCATACGATTTACATAGTAGACGTATGGAATAGATTTTTGTAATCACCTATAAAACAGAGAATAACTAAAAATACTACGGAGTATAATTTAATAAAAGTAAGATAGTGACGGTATCCAAGACAAATAGTGACGCTATCTTAGTCCGATACCGTCACTATCCCGGGCATATACCGTCACTATTTTCGAAGAAGTAATAACAGAAGTAAATGTAAAAAAATGGGCTGCCGGACTATAAGAAGTCCGACAGCCCTGTCAACCCAAAAACGATACCTATGAAACACTGTGTGTTATTTCAAATCAAACTTTAAATATTTGCCGTGAACAAGTTCATCATGTGTGATATGATATTTATTGAACTTCTTGCCATTCAATAGTACCTTATCAATATATAAAGCTCCTGGTTGAGTACGATTGGTTTCAATCACCAATTCGTTCTCTTTATACCATTTCGGATCTAACCGGATCGTTACCTTATTAAAGACCGGAGTCGTCAATGTATATTCGGGCAGTCCGGGACAATCCGGATAAAAACCGATCATATTGAAAATAGCCCAGGAAGACATCGTTCCCGTATCATCATTTCCTGGAATACCATCAGGTTTTGTTGTAAAGTACTTATCTAATAAACGCTGCGTCTCTTTCTGCGTACGCCATTCTTCACCTTTAAAGTATGAGAATAAATGAGCATAAGCAATATCCGGTTCATTTGCCGGGTCGTAAAGTCCTTCGTCAAAAACCATTTGTAGTTTATCGATAAAAGGTTTCTTTCCCCCCATTAATTTCGCCAAGCCATATACATCATGTGGTACATAGAACGTATAATTCCAGGAACTACCTTCATGGAAACCGGGATTCGGTTCAAAGTTCTCTCCTTGTCTCGGATTAAACGGGCTATAAAACGTTCCATCGGGGAGAATCGGACGGAAAGTACCAAATTCTTTACTATAATAATGTTTGTATCCTAAAGAACGTTTATAGAACATCTCTGCATCTTTCTTTTTACCTAAAGCAGCTGCAAAACGAGACAATGCAAAATCGGCAATATAATATTCCAATGCATGAGAGACGGAATTGTCATACTGTTCACGAAGGGGTACATATCCTTTAGACATATAATCATCATTATCAGGACGCATCAAGTTTTCCGCCCCCGGTAACGTAGCAGATTTGTACATTGCCTCATAAGCCAAATCAACATCAAAGTCACGCAAACCTTTCATCCAGGTATCTACAATTACCGGAATACTCGGATCACCTTCCATTGTCAATGTTTCTCTGCCATATAATTCCCACTTAGGCAACCATCCATGTTCACGATACATATCAAGCATTGTGCGCACCATTTCCATCTGACGTTCTGGATAAACCAAGGTCAGCAATTGATGAACATTGCGGTAGGTATCCCAAAGAGAAAATACGGTATAGCGATCACCTTTGGTTGTCAGGATCTTATCACTTTCCATTGCCGGATATTCTCCGTTTACATCCTGCAAAATATTAGGATGAATCAGCAAATGATAAAGCGCTGTATAAAACACAGTCTTTTGGGCATCTGTACCACCTTCCACTGTTATGCGTGACAAGTCATGATTCCATTTGGAACGTGCTTCCGCATGAATCTTCTCAAAATCCTTTCCAGCCTGTTCACGATCCAGATTCAAACGGGCATTTTCTATGCTTACAAAAGAAACTCCCATTTGTACTTCTACTTGTTCACCTTCTTCTGTATCGAAGGAGAAATAAGTACCAATGTCATCTCCTGCTATTTCTTTTCCGTAGCGAGTATAAAGTTTATACTTTCCCTGATCCTTATCCCATTCAGCCTCAACCCCCATCATCGGACGTTGTTTCTTCCAATACCCTGTTGCAGAAGGATTCTTCTTAACCCGCAATACAAAGTAAATGGGGAATACAGCTTGAGGATTATAACAAAATGTGCCAAGTAGTTTGACTCCTTCCACTTCGCTATCGCTTACACGACGAAGCATAGCGCCACTCTCATTCGTTAACCCCTCACCCAAATTCAGCAGGATGTGGCTTTTCCCTTTTGGGAAAGTAAACCGGGCAATACCGCTACGCGGAGTAGCCGAAACTTCTGTTTTTACATTATATTTAGTCAGATAATTAGAATAATAGCCCGGTGAGGCCTGTTCATCCTTATACTTACTACCATATTCTTTATAATCCACATTCAGTTCTCCGGTAGTAGGCATCAATAATAAAGAACCTAATTCCGGACAACCGACTCCACTCAAATTCACATGAGCATATCCGGTAAAGAAACAATTTGTATATTCATAAGGCGTAGACCACCATCGGGCATCTTTATCGTATGTGTTTTCGGAAGATCCCATCACATTGAAAGGAACCACAGACATCATACCATTGGGGCAAATCGCTCCCGGATTGGTCGTTCCGAAATTTGTAGTTCCGATAAAAGGATCCACATAATCTATCAAAAGACTTTTATCCGTATTTTTAAGGGGAGGGCTCCCCCCTTCCCCCGCATAGGCGGAAAGAAGGGAAAAAGCAAGTGTGTAAGTTAATATAATACGTTTCATATCTTTATTAAATGATACTCGTTCGTTTCGTAAAATCGATAATCTCTTTTATATATCCGAAGGCCATACCTACCACAGTATCTGCCGCACCATAATAAACAGCAACACGTTCACCATCTTGCAAAGCAGCACAGGGGAATACGACATTAGGAACGTCACCTTGAAGTTCGTAAGGAGCAGCCGGACCAAGCAGATATTCACGTGTACGGTAAAGAACTTTTCCCGGATGATCTTTATCCAATATGGCAGCTCCCATAGCGTAACGGAAACCATTACAAGTAGTGATTACACCGTGATAGAACAGCAACCAGCCTTCATCTGTAAGGAAAGGAACTGAACCTGCACCAATCTTCGTACACTGCCAAGCGCTTTCCGGGAAAGGAGTCACTTTCATTACACAGCGGTGTTCACCCCAATATTTCATATCCGGGCTATAGCTGATGTATATGTCGCCAAACGGAGTATGTCCATTATCACTGGGACGACTCAACATCGCATACTTGCCATCGATCTTCTGCGGGAAAAGTACACCATTACGATTGAAAGGCAAGAAAGCATTTTCGCACTGGAAAAACTCCTTAAAGTCAAAAGTATAGGCAATACCAATCGTAGGGCCATGATAACCATTACACCAAGTCACCCAATAACGGTCTTCAATCCATGTAACACGAGGGTCGTATTTATATTCCGACTCAATCATTTCCGTGTTACCTGCTTTAAACTGAATAGGTTCATGATTGATATCCCAATGAATTCCGTCCTTACTAAAACCTGCAAAGATATTCATCTGTACAGCTTTGTTATCACAACGGAATACGCCTGCAAAACCATCCTCAAAAGGAACAACAGCACTATTGAAAATACTATTAGATGAAGGAATATGATAACGTCCGATAACTGGATTTTGTGAGTAACGCCACATAACGTCCGTACATCCGACAGGACGATCTTCCCAAGGAATTTGAATTTTATTCATAATCGTTGATTTTATATTATTTATTTTTTGAGTCATCATACGTGAAAGGTATGAAATAAGTAATCAGAAAAGCTGGAATAGTTGCGATTAACACATAGATAAAGAAATTACGATATCCTAATAAGTCACTAAGATAACCACTAACCATTCCCGGAAGCATCACTCCCAGATTCATGATTCCTGAAGCAAATGCGTAATGTGACATTTGATGTTTGCCTGGAGCAATCTGTTGCATCATAAACAACGTCAGTCCGACAAAACCAAAGCCATAACCAAAATATTCCATTGTTATACAAGTTCCGATCAGATATACATTAGTAGGCTGTGCAACTGCCAAAAAGGTATAGGCTACAAACGGAAGATTAAAAATACAGCAGAGAGTAAATAGTGTCTTTTTCAATCCGAACTTAGAGACATAAATACCTGCTAACAATGAGCCTAAAACGAAAGCAGCGGAACCAAAGATACCATTTAGCGTGCCGATCTCTGTCAACGACAGTCCTAAGCCGCCTACATCCCTTGAAGCACGTAAAAACAGCGGAGCTATTTTCATGATAAAGCCTTCTGCCAAACGATATAAAATAATAAAACAGATATAGTAGAGAATATGCTTTTTAGTAAAGAAGTTAGCAATGACTGCTACCAGTTCGTGCCCAACTTCTGATGCTGTTTTCTTCGTTGTTGACGGAACCTGTGTAGAAGGTAACATTTTTATATGATAAATACCGATCAGTACCATTATTGCCGCAATTACGCCGAAAATAATCATCCATGCAGATGAATACGCTCCTTTGTTAACATCTATCGAAGCACCTTCTATTGCTCCGAAATGCTCTGCCAATGCTCCTGCCATAGCAACTAATCCTCCATTAGCAACCAATTTGGCTACATTATAAAAAGCACCCTGCACTCCGATATATTTTGCCTGATCTTCTTTGTTCAATTCAGCCATATATACACCATCACAAGCAATATCGTGCGTTGCTCCACTAAAGGCAATCACTGCCATTGTAGAGATACTTATGGCGAAAAAGTAATCGAAAAACAAAGAAAAGGCTACTACTCCAAACAATACACCACTCAATAATTCTGTAATCAATACGAAGAATTTTTTCGTACGATACATTTCAAGAAAAGGACTCCACAAAAATTTCAGTGTCCAAGGCATCATAATCAGAGAAGTCCAGAATGCAATTTGCGTATCCGAAATTCCAAGATCCTTAAACATGAAAACAGAAACCAGATTAATAGCAATAAAGGGAAGTCCCATTGCAAAATAAGCAGTAGGTACCCAGCAAGCCGGGTTAATAGTTTTTCGTTGAGAAGCAGTTTTATTCTGTTGCATAAATCATAGTATATAGATGAAAAAATTCATTTTTCTGACCCATCTATATATAATACAACTAAAAGGGGGAAACTACTAACGTCTCCCCCCTACTTTTTTTATTTTATTATCACTTCGTCTATAAAGAACCACGAAGGATGGCCTACACCATAATGCCAAGTCGGACATTCTTTCGTTCCGGTGACTTCTACTTTCACATAACGAGTTTTTATCGGTTCGGCTGATTCAGCCTTGACTCCACGGAATTTTACCTCACCCGTACGTTCTTCCGGTAAATCAATCGTTTTCCAATGCGTATAATGTTCACCGTCATCAGCGTATGAATAAACCACCTTTAGAGGAAAAAGAATCCAGGCCCCTATTTGATGAAGAAAATCTATTTCCACACTATGTATCTCTTTCGCTTCGCCCAAATCTATAACGAATGCACCATCGGTTCCTTCCCAACCAATCCAGCTATCAACAAAGGTTGCTCCACCAAACAAACCGTCAACCAATGCGTTTTTTCCTAATGCCGCATATTTTCCCGTAGGAGGAATTAGATAAGTAACTTTTGCACCCAAAGCCAAACTTTTTTCTTTCTGCGGCATGTAACGTTCCCTATACAATTTACAATAGTCTACCGGTGAATTGGAACGCTCATTCAATGTAGGAACTTGAAACTCTTTCACGCATTCCTCAAAAAGGTCTAACTTTTTATTGATATCTACCAAATCTTTTTCTGTCTCTGTTCGTGCAATCTCCAGTTCTGAATACTGAATTGGCAGGCGTGCCCGTTGAACTCGTTTTAAGAAATCTGGTTCTGCTGCAACAGCCTTTTCAGCCAAATCAAATAAATGATTATAACGACGCATCAAAGCAGGCTTTAGCATGCCATATTTATGTGATACGGGTGAATCATATATCCACAACCTCTGTCCACTACCGATTAATGCGCCTTCCATTATCTTTATGTACTGATAAAGATATGGCGCTGCTTCCCCATAATATCCATGCAGAAAATGTTGCATCAATGAGTCTACATTAACTTCTGGATTCCACATTAACTTTGACACTAAATAAGCGCGAAGTTCTGCAAAATCTCCTCCCCTGCTCCCTGCTATTTGAGAGAAATGCATGGTGGCATGATTCTTTTTGAAAAGACGGATATTGTCCTGTAAAATATGGAAATTAGGAAATGGAGCCAGATAATTATCAAAGTTAATACCGTAATCCCACACGAAAATATTATTGGTAATCTTAGACCATCCTTCCATGGCTTTCACAAACTCTTTTCCCGAAGCATTCTCCGTCAAAGTTACTTCACGGTCACAGTCAATATCACATAGCATAATATTCACATTCGGCAAAGGTTTCACATGTTTCGGAGGATTCATCGTATATAGATAAGCCAATGTGGAAAATTCTTTATCCGGGAAACGGGCAGCCAACTTATTCAGAAAAGTGATTATGCTTCCTGATAATGCTCCTTCATAATCATCAATTGCCTTACAAGCATCACACGTACAATTTGTATAATTACCATCATTCTGACTTACAGACATGATATGCTTATCTGGATTTGCTTTGAAAATAGAATCAACACGTTGAGCTACAATCTCAAAAACCTCCGGATTACTCAAACACCACTGACTGGCCTTTCCCGGGTGGCGTTTTCCTTTGAAGTAAGAATAATATTCCGGATGTTCTTTCCCATAAATGAATGAAGGCAGAAGCTTATCAAAAGTATGCACCCAATAACCGGCAGCAAACACTTCATTCGGTTCCTCTAAACGATTCCACCACTTATAAATAGAGTCTGTATGGATAGCATAACATTGTGTCTGACGGTAACGAAAGCCCGGATTCTCGACTTTATTAATTAAGGGTAAGTTCACTGTTTTTGAAGGGGCAAGAGAATATTCATTCTCTCCCCAATAATCGATACCCAAATATTGCTCTAATAAAGTAACAACCCCATATACAACACCGTTTTCTTTACCAGATATTTTTAGAATACCGTCTTGAGTAGAAATAGAGAATCCGTCCTCTGTTACTTCCGCCGGAGATTGACCACCAATGAGAATATCTCCTTTTCGAGGAGTTTGACTTATAACAACAGGCAACTTACAACTGGTTACTTTTTGAATAAATGTTTGTAACAAATTTGCAGCTGTCCACGATATTTGATTATTCTCTTTCAAAATGATCCTAGAACTTGTATTCCCATTAGTTACTAACATTGTTTGAGAGAGAGACGGAAATGCCATACTAATTCCCATAAACCATAAACAGATCCGTAGAATAATAGATAATTTCATGTTTTTCTTGCTATTAAAAGTTATTATATAATAGTAATACAATCAATATGATACTATTAAACAATCAATCTTTTTCTTTTTTTATTTATTAACTTATATAATAAGTCCCACTTTATCCGAAAATACGAAAAAGTGGGACTTAAAAATTTTCAATAACCTATTAATTATTTCGCATATAGGTCAAATTCCGTAAGGCTGACCGTATTGGGACCTTGTTTCACATAATACTTTAAATAACGCGTTTCAACGGCTTTCGAAAACTTAATATATTGTGTGCCACTTCTTGAAATAGTTACAGCACCAATAGATTTCCATTTTGCTCCATCACTCGAAGTAAATACTTCTACTGCAGTCGGTGAATAACTACTAGCATAACACTTATTTCTTATTCCTGTTAATGTCTGCACCTTACCTATATCCACAGTTAACCAATATTCTGCTCCTCCATCACGAGCTACATCAGAATTTGTTCCATCAATTAGATTTTTAGCATCTCCACGAGTCGTCGGAGCAACTTTTACAGTCCAGCCAGAACGATCGGCAATCAAAGTACCTTCAGCCGGTTGCCCGGACTCTACATTGACATGAATATTTTGAATTTTCACATAAACTACTCCTCTGTTAGAGCTAAGTGCATCTAAGTTATTACCTTCTATAGAAGATATGGTAACTGGCAACAAATATCCCCCTTCTGTAGTCAACGATCCTACATTTAACAGCTCTATTTTTATAGAATCTCCAGATACACTTTCTCCATTTTCAATAGTAACAGTTTTATTGGTGAAAGAATAATTTTCAGCAGGTAATATGTTATATTCCGTATCATTAGCTTTATTGTAAGCACTTACTAGATTATCATCACTATCGGCTGTTATTTTCACATCTTTCGATAATCTCTCCGTGGCACATGCAACAAACCGATAATTAGGTTGTAACTCATTTACGACCACTGAATTATCTTTCAAAATCACTGACAACGATGCTTCATAAGAATCTACCGGAAAAACTTTCGTAGAAAGATAAAACTTAGAATTCACAGTAACTTCGTCATCATCGTCACAAGAGATGCACAGTGGTGATGCCATTAATGACATCACTACTGTTTTCCATATTATATTTTTCAATCTCATAATTACATCATTTGAATATTATATTATTTACCATCTGATCTAATGCCATCTACCCATCTGACAACTCCATTAGGCGCCGTGGCTTTATTTCCATGACCAGTTGCGTCTTTAAACTCGGTTCCTGCCCCTTCATTCAATTTCCAATAAGCCTCCAAGCCATCCGTACCCGGATTTATCGCAAACATATTATTCTGAATCTGCGACTGTGAAATAGCAGTAGTCCAAAAACGTACTTCGCTAACTATAGCATCTGTAACCATCCAATCACCATTGCATATACCAAAACTATTCTTAACAAGACGCAAAGGTTTTCTTGGAAGATCTAATGTTGCATCAATATTTCCATTTACATAAATAGTCAATTTCACTCCATCACAAACAAATGCTAAATGATACCATTGATTATTTTTAAACTTAGTAGCAGCATTTACTTGAGTACCTTGTGTTTTTATCTGCAAAATATTACCAGGAATCGGGCCATCACCGAAACGGATATAAATTTCACCATCTTCTGCGATACCATTACCTGGACCTGCAGAAAATATTGCTTGATTCTGATAGCTAGGAGGACCAGGATAACCAACTCCAGGAGTCACCCCATCCCCAAGTTCGCTCATATTAATACGCATTTCAAGTGACCATTGAGTTACTGTATAATCCTGACGCATTTCCATAGTAATTGGTTTTGTACCCGTCAACACTGGTGCAGAGGTTATAATAACCTGATCCATGATATAAATCATCACATCTGCACCTTCCAAAGTTTGTTGCCCACCTGATACAGCAGTAATAGCAACCGGTAGTGCAAATTTATCACCAGAATCAAGCATTTCCTTTGTCAACGGATCAATTGTTACTTTAACAGTAGGAGCCACTAATTCTCCTTTTTTTATAACCACTGTCTTTTGATCAAAAGAATATGAACCTTCTGGCATAGATTTATAGTTCGTACCACTTTTTGTATTATATACTTCCAACGATTTCGGACTTAGTCCCAAAGTAACTTCTATATCTTCTGTTGCAATTTGTCCCGACCGCGGAGTCACAGTGACAACACTACCCTCTTCGGCTACTGTTACCTTTTTGGACTCATAAGACAAACTACTGGATTCAGCTAAATAAATTCTACTGCCGATAGTATCATACTTTGCATCTTCACAACTTGCTATAATTGCACAAAGCAATATGGCAAAGGTGAACATTATTGTGTTTTTATTTTTTACCAGATATCTCATAATTATTATATCTTTAAATTTATTATTTTACCGGTGGATTCATAATGCGGATAGCATTACGCAAATAAGGATAAGATTCTTCTGTACCATCAATTGTATATTCATACTCCATATGATAAGTTCCGACCCCTCCTTTTACACATTTTTTCCCGTTAATAATAGGTGTCCAACGTGCCATACCTTCCAATGACTTCATTTTATTTCCATATCGATCAGTGAAATCAGCCCCACCAGACAAAGCCCATTTTTCAAAGTTTTCAGTTACAATATATTTCTTAGCAACTTCTTCTGCAGTCAAATGCCCATCAAAGTTTCTTATTGTAGAGTTTAAACGGCTATCCAAATGGTCACGTCCAGTATTATCTCCTGGAGAATCATAAGCCTGCACTATAAAATAATTAAAATAAGGACCTGACTCCGATACAATACTTTGTGGCTCACCGTCAATTACTAATAGCCTGTCTGTACCCGATTTTGGTCCGATTCTTTCTCCCAAGGTCTGAATGAACAACAACATATTCTCATCACTTCCACTCATGTTACCTCGATGACCAAAATTAGGCTCATAGTCAATATCAAAGCCATCATATCCATATTTATCAATACTATCACATATTGCATGGGCATATTTCTTTATAGCTTCTTCCTTATTCTCATTCCATCCCCAGAATTCCAGATAATTATCTTTATATTCCTCGGGAGTCAATTGGTCACCGATATTTTGAACAATAAAACACATCAAAGCTTTAGTCCCTTTTACATTTTGTACATAACGCAAATCTTTTGTTTGCGCTTCTGTCAAATTTCTCCAGTTACCCCAAATAGAAACAAAATCCACACTATCAGGAAGTCCGGCTAAACATTTTTCTAAAGTAGCTCCATTTCCGGTCCAATTACCAAACCATCCGAAAGCAACCGGATGATCTGTTTTCTTATAAGCGCGAAGCTGGGCATAGTATTCTTCCGGAAGTGACGACTGAGTCATATCTTCCTGGAATTTTGGTTCCATGTCTGTCCAATCATCACACGCTGTATTCGCAACCGTTATGCCAAATAACAACATTATAAAATAGAATATCTTTCTCATACTATTTATATTAATATAGATTATACTATTATTCACTTATCCCTACGCTGCCACCAAACCTTAGTCTGATAATTATCAGCGCCACCCAATTTACTTACAGCAGCATTTACATTAGCAGCATTACGAATATATTCCGATGGTGGGAACGGAATACGATTAGCGGAAGGAAGATTGGTTACATTTCCATTCAATAACGGGAAAAAACGCGGATACCCAGTACGACGATACTCGCTCCATGCTTCTTGTCCCAAAGGCCACATTGCAATCCATTTTTGGGTTATTAATCTTTCCAGTTTTTCTTCCTCACCAGCATCATCTTTCCATTTGATAGTTATAGAACTAATAGCACTTTCATTCCCCTTATTCTCATTAGGATCTACATAATCAGCCTGAGTACTTGATTCATCATTCAGGTATTGGTCAATACCATCCGATACTCCCCATTGTGCAAAGGAAAGTCTGATAGCTGATTCATACAAATCTTTCACCGTTTCTCCTTTTACATCCCATCCTAACATTGCCGCTTCAGCTTTATTAAAAGCTGTTTCAGCTGCACTCATCCATAAAGTACGATCCATCTCTCCAACATTTATTCTAGAGAAAGTCGGTCCGGTAATATCATTACCATAAGACAAACCTGCGCGCATACCCACATAATCATCATCTCCTTTATCGCTCGTTTTCTTTTTAAAATATTTCGACATACGTGGATCGTTGTATCCTTTCATATAAGATGTAATATCGGCAGAGACACATTGGTCAGGCCATTGCACTAATACCGTATACAATTGATTTTTAGTGCCTAAAGAAGTTGCATTATCTTCATTGGAAGTAATTACCCCTATAGAATGGTTAATAGCTTCCTCCGCCATCTGTCTGGCATATTCACGATCTGCAAAACGAATACGAATGGCCATACGTAGTTTCAGTGAATTTGCAAATTTCACCCATTTCTCAAAATCACCGTCATAAACTTTATCATACTTAGCCATCGTTCTGTTGTTTGGATTTTCGGTCACATAAACAGTCATTACATTAATTGCATCAGTCAGATCAGTAAACATTGCATGATATGCTTCCTCCATTGTA
Source organism: Bacteroides sp. D22 (assembly GCF_000163675.1). Lineage (NCBI taxonomy): Bacteria > Pseudomonadati > Bacteroidota > Bacteroidia > Bacteroidales > Bacteroidaceae > Bacteroides > Bacteroides sp. D22. The sequence continues at coordinate 184,918 of NZ_GG774802.1, forward strand.
TCGTAAGGAGTCGAAAGTTTATCACTTGAAATTTGGGAATAAGGAAGTGCCCCATACATATCAAGCATACGATGCATTGTCGCAATTCTTAGGATCTGTGCCCATGCAAAGTTAACCCCTGTCCCTTGGGTTACATTCTTTATTTTATTCCATGCACCATACGTCAATACCATTACATTATCATCTGCAAACTGCCAGTTTAACCAGTTCTCGGGTGCATTATATGTAGCAAAATTTGCCCCTTTAAACTTATCTGTTGCCATTACTTGATAACGTCCATAGCAGTCACCAATCAAGGATTCATTGGTATTATAAATGTTTTCAGTAGCTATGGGATATGCATAATCACATAAAGTCAAGAAGAAAGCATTGGCAGCAAATCCATCTCGTCCAAGTTCTTCTTCCGAAACTTTTCCCAACGGATCATTCAAGCTATTATCCATGCATCCTTGTAACATTGGAGTTCCAACAAGCATACAGCCTGCAATAGAAATCTGCGTTATGAATTTATATATTTTCATTTGGTTATTCTTTTATCGTTAAAACTGTATTTTTACATTAAATCCCCAACTTCTCAAACTTGGTTGCATAAAGTAATCAACACCTTGATAATAAGTACCAGTAGAAGCGGTAGCTTCCGGATCAAATGGTGCTTTATTATAAATCATCCACAAGTTGTGACCTGTTATTGACAAACTAAGATTACATTTGTTATTAAACCATTTGGCTGGAAGTGAATAGCCCACCGATAACTCTTGTAAACGAACATTAGTAGCACTATATACATAGTTAGACATCAATCCACTTATTCCACCCACTTCTGTATAATAAGTCTGGGGATCCACTTTTCCATTATTTACAGGAACACCTTCATTATCACGTGCTAAAGCTGTGACCTTAGATACTCCGAACTGATCCATTACAGCTTGTGTTGGTGAGATAACAATACCTCCAAAGCGGGCAGCAAGCATGAATCCCAAGCTAATGCCTTTATAAGAGAAATCATTTCTAAAGCCTAAATTGCTCTTAGGCAATACAGAGCCAATATGAATAAACTCATCCGAATTCTTTATATCCTCTTTTTTCACATTCTGGCTCGCTTTATCAATAAATACATTTCCTTCGTTATCACGTTTCAAACGATTAGTGACATACATGTCTCCCATGCTTCCTCCTTTACGAAGAATAACTTTAGCCGATCCAATGCCACCTTTATCTATCTCACTCAAACTATAGTGATTACCTTCATCATCCACTGCATCATCCAAGAGTTCTACAATCTTATTTTTATTAAAACTAAAAGTCAAATTGGAATTCCATGAGAAATCTCCCCATGATTTATTATACCCTAAAGAAAATTCCATACCTTTATTCTCAATATTACCAGACTGTGCATACATAGTCGCATATACAGCGGTTCCTGACAAAGGAACCTGGAATGTTTGTTTGCGAGTATTAGCCTTATACCAGGTAACTTCCAAACTTAAACTATTATTAAAGAATTTGGCATTCAAACCAGCCTCCCAAGAATTTGTACGTTCAGGATAAAGTTTAGGCAAAGGACGGTAAGTTTGTAATTTCCATTGACTAGTCGCAGGGTCCCACTCATACGTTTTGTTAGAAGAAAGATTCTTAGGAATAGGAGCACCTACTGAAGCAAATGAACCGCGTACTTTCAAATAAGTAATAGCTTTGGGTAATTTCACCATTTCGGAAATTACTCCTGAAAGTCCTATTGATGGATAAAAGAAAGATGATTGTTCTGTATTAATCAATGCTGAATCCCAATCATTACGCCCGGTTAAAGTCATATATAACATACTCTTCCAGCCAATTTCCGCACTAGCAAAAATAGAGTTGGTACGTTGTTTATATCCACTTTCTATAGGATAAGTATCTTTATCCAAGGTAGTAGTCATATTATATAGACTAAAAACATTAGACATATCTTTCAAACCACCTTGGAATCCTCTTTCGTCATAATAAGTTTGAGTAAAACTACCGCCAATATTAGCACTTAAACTTAAGTCACCAAAGCGTTTATTAATATTAGCCATCACGTCTGCATAAGCCTGTCTATCGTCAGCTTTATAGTACTTATAGAATCCATAAATAGAACTATTAGTAAAGTAAAGGTCAGTAGAAGCATTTCTTTTATCTGAATAATCATTGGTTGCATTATCAATGCGGACACGCCCTGTCACATCAAGCCAATCTAAAATTTCATATTTTAAACTGGCATTAGCCATGTAGCGTTGTTTTTTCATACCATGGTTCATCTCATTAGCCACCCAATATGGATTATTTTTCATACTGTATCCAGGATCACCCCATCCCCAGTTCTGTACATCTATCTTACGAGTTGTGTCATACGTTTTATACATCCTCACAGCTTCAAAGTTTTCGCCACGCGGGAACAGATATACGGCTGGTAGTGGATTGAAATATTCACCTTGTGCCATTAGATTAAGATCTTCTTGAATAATATAGCTAAAACCCACATCTAATGTCATTTTATCCTTCAGGAATTTTGTTGTATTTCTGAAGGTAAAATTGTAACGGTCATATTTGCTATTTTGAATGATACCAGTTGCATTAGTAGTACCTACAGACAGATAAGTTTGATTCTTTTCATTACCAACAGATAAAGAAACGTTATTCTGGATATTAGTACCAGTATTGAAAAAATCTTTTGGCTCATAAGTTCCGAAAAGAGAAGACGCTTTATCTCCCCATGAAGCAAAGGAACCTGCGCGGTTTATATAAGAATTTTGGAATTCAGGCATTATAAAAGGATTGGAAAAAGTAGAATTATTAGAAATAATAATTCGTGCCTTACCTTCTTTTCCCTTCTTTGTAGTAATTAAAATTACACCAGACGCTGCATTAGAGCCATACAAGGCCGCAGCAGCAGGTCCACTTAATACAGACATGCTTTCAATATCTTCCGGATTGATATCAGATATGCCCTCTCCTCTCGGTTGGGCTGAATATTGTCCGTTAGTGTCACCTTTATTTGTATTAAAAATAGGAACACCATCAATTACATATAAAGCATTATTGTCTGAAGATATAGATTTGGTACCACGCATAACTACACGTGTAGCCCCTCCAACACCGGATGAAGATGCATTGATATTAACACCAGCCACCTTTCCAGCCAGTGAGTTCATAAAATTGGCACTTTTTACAGTTGTCAATTCATCACCTTTTACTTCTTGCACATTATAGCTTAATGCTTTAGTTGCGCGCTTAATACCTAATGCAGTAACGACTACTTCGTCCAACACCTGCGTATCTTCTCCTAAAGTAACCTTCAAGGGTTGTGCACTAGTAAGCGTGATTGCTTGGGAGGCATAACCGATATAGGATACTTCAAGTACATCACCTTTAGCTGCTTGTATTTTGAAATTTCCATCCATATCAGTGATAGTACCATTTGAAGTTCCTTTTACCAAAATACTAACTCCAATCAATGGTTCTCCTTTTGAATCAGTAACAGTACCACTTGCAGTAATTGGTGTTTTTTTCTGCTGCTCTTCTTTATTACTCTTCGCAGAAAGTACAATATGATTATCTACTATTGAAAAACTGACATTTACTCCTCTGAATAACTGATTCATTACATTATTCAAAGATTCTTTTGTTACCTTGATAGATATGACACGATTTATATCGACATCATTTGTGTTATAGACTACTGACATTGAAGTTTGTTTCTCAATTTCTTTCAAAGCAGTGTTCAAGGGTACTTTCGATAGATTAAGAGTGATCGTTCGTTCTTGCCCATAAGCTGAAGCAAAACACGAAACCAACAAAAGGAAGAATAACAAGTATGAAAACTTGTGTTTTATAATTTCTTTCATCTTATTCTTTTTAATTAGAAATAGTTTTTAGAGAATTTGTAATTAGAGGCGGTAAATGAGATTACCGTTTTCACACAAAGGTTTCATGTATCTCTGTTTCTCATAATTAATAAATTTAAAGGTTATACTTAAAATAAATTCCATAAGCGCTTATTCAATAGTAATACATTTTATGTTGTAACCTTACTAAACGAAGATAAGATTTTTTTCGAAAAAAATAGAATAGAAAGATTCCTAATTGAAAAATAAATACTCAAATATTTGATAAATAGAATCTTATGTACTTATTAAAATCAGGCTGATTTATTACATTTGCATACATTTTGCATACAATATATGTATGCTTTACCTATTGTATAGATATAAATATTCATTTTATGTTCAAATATTCAAAAGATGGAATTTCGGTTTTAACCATATTAGATACCAGAAGAGCAAAAAAGAGTGGACAGTTTCCTGTTAAAGTTCAAGTGGTATATAGAAGAAAGCAAAAATATTACTCAACTGGGAAGGAAGTGTCAAAAGAAGATTGGGCAAGGTTATTAAAAGTAAAAAGCCGGTTATTGGCAGAAATTCGATCAGATATAGAGAGTAGTTTTTCAACTATTAAGCAACAAGTTAATGAACTGATAACAAAAGGGGAATTTAGTATTGAAACATTAAGCGTCAGGTTAGGAAGGCAGATGAATGATATGACTTTACGCAGTGCTTTTCGCTTAAAAATGAAAGAACTGGAAGCCTATGAACAAGCAAACACTTACCTAAATTATCAAAGTGCTTTAAAAAGTTTAGAAGATTTCGGAGGTTCCACTATACCTTTGGAAAACATTACAATTGATTGGCTTAAACGTTGTGAAAAATTTTGGATATCAGAAGGTAAAAGCTATTCAAGCATAAGTATTTATTTCCGAGCTTTAAAGTGTGTCTTAAATCGTGCTGTACATGATGGTATTATAAAAGAATCATCTTTTCCTTTTGGAAAGAATAAATATGAAATTCCTGAAGGGTGTGGACGTAAATTAGCACTTACTCTTTCTGAAATAAAAAAAGTAATGTCCTATCAATGTGAAACAAAAGATATAGAAGAATTTAGGGATCTCTGGGTGTTTTCTTATTTATGTAATGGCATTAATTTTATGGATTTATTATTTCTTCAGTATTCAAATATTATGGATGGAGAAATATGCTTTGTACGCTCTAAGACATCTCGAACTACCAAACATAACAAAGAGATACATGCAATCATTACTCCTGAAATGTGGAATATTATTCAAAAATGGGGTAATCCAAGATTAAGCCCGCAAACGTATATTTTTAAATATGCTAGAGGAACTGAAGATGCCTTTGAAAAGATTAGATTGGTACGGCGTATTATAACCAAATGTAACAGAAGACTTAAAAAAATAGCCCAAGACATTGGAATTTTTCAGTTGACGACTTACACGGCAAGGCATTCTTTTGCTACAGTATTAAAACGTGGAGGTGCGAAAACCTCATATATTTCTGAAAGCTTGGGACACTCTAACTTATCTGTAACCGAGCACTATTTAGCATACTTTGAAAAAGAGGAAAGAATAAGGAATGCTCAATTATTGACTAACTTTAATCTCTAGATTAATACATTTGCATGCAAATTGTATGTACAATGAAAAATGGACCAATAATTGATATAGGATAAAAGTGAGTATAATATTAAAAAACGCATATTCAGATTACCTATAATTTAGAATATGCATCTTGTTATCAGGAGTGTTTCGAAAACCGCAGGGATTTCCACTTTAGCCAAACGTAATTCAAATAAAAAAAGGATGATATTATTGCAATTTATTCTTTTTATCGCCCGCGTAGTGATAGAATAATATCTAATATTGATAATATTAATCAAATGAAAAGATTCCGTTCTTTGTATTATCTGCACTAACTAGAAGAAAACAACTACTATAAAGCAAGTTATTATTATTCTTTAAATGATTTGTTAGGTTCCATTTAAAGAATCAAAATGTTCCACACCGAGAAACGAAGTGATTCTCGGTGTGGAACATTCCTGAAAAAACGTCTTTTATCGAATATTCATACCGCATATATGAATAAAAACAATTTAATTACTGCATATTCATGTGCAATCATACTAACTTTTTCTTTCATTCATTGATTTTGCTCAATTGTATTTAGCCTGATATCTTAAAAATAGAACATTTAATCTATTTATCTAACAAGCATTGGATCTAGAGAAAGTATATGAAACTGATTTTCTCCCAAACAATCACGCTTGCCAATGCCCAACCTCTTAAAATAACCTTAGGAGAAGATACACAAGTATTGGATGAAGTTGTTGTTACTGCATTAGGTATCAAGCGTGCAACCAAGGCGTTAAGTTATAATGTACAAGAGGTAAAAGGTGATGAATTGACAGCTGTTAAGGACGCCAATTTTATGAATTCATTATCAGGAAAGGTTGCCGGTGTTCAAATTAATAGTGGTGCAACCGGTGCTGGTGGTGCCACACGTGTTGTTATGCGTGGTATGAAATCTCTGACTAAAGATAACAATGCATTGTATGTAATTGATGGTGTACCTATTTTTAATACAGGAAAAAGCGGTGGCGAAGGATTATTTGGAGAAATGGGAGGATCAGATGCTGTTGCTGACTTAAATCCTGATGATATTGCTAGTATTAGTATGATGACCGGTCCTTCTGCGGCAGCATTATATGGTTCTGCTGCGGCAAACGGTGTTGTTTTAATTACTACTAAAAAAGGCCAAACAGAGAAAACGACCATAACAGTATCCAACAGTACTACTTTCTCTAAAGCATATATTATGCCGGATATGCAGAACCGTTATGGTACAAGTTCCGGATTATTCAGCTGGGGAGAATTGGCAAACCGTCGATATAACCCATCTGACTTCTTTGAAACAGGATCCAATGTTATCAATTCGGTAGCATTATCTACAGGAAATACCAAAAACCAGACCTATCTTTCTGCTTCTACAACTAACTCCGGTGGAATTCTTCCGAATAACTCCTATAACCGTTATAATTTTACGGCACGTAATACCACCCATTTCCTGAATGATAAACTTACTCTGGATATCGGTGCACAATATATCGTTCAGAACAACAAAAACATGGTTTCTCAAGGACAGTATTATAACCCTCTCCCATCACTGTATCTATTCCCTCGTGGAGACAACTTTGACGAAATTCGTTTGTATGAACGTTATAATACTAACTACGGCTATATGGAACAATATTGGCCTTATGGTGATGCAAGTTTGTCATTACAAAATCCATATTGGATACAAAATCGCATCAACCGTACCTCCAACAAGAAACGTTATATGATGAACGCTTCTTTGAAATGGCAGGCTACAGATTGGCTCAATGTTGTCGGTCGTGTCAATCTGGACAACTCCGACTACCGGAATAAAAACGAAAAATCTGCTTCTACATTAACAACATTCTGTGGTGTAAGCGGTGGTTTTGAAGATGCCATGCGTCAGGAACGTTCTTTATATGCCGATTTCCTGGCTAATATAGATAAAACATTTGGTGATTTTCATTTAACAGCCAATGTTGGTGCTTCCATATATCATACTTCAATGGATCAGTTATATATTGCAGGTGACCTGGTTATTCCCAACTTCTTCCAGATCAACAATATTAATTTCTCCGCCAACTATAAACCGGACCCTACCGGATATGAAGATGAAATTCAAAGTATTTTTGCCAGTGCTGAATTAAGTTGGAAAAATCAACTGTATCTAACCGTAACCGGACGTAATGACTGGGATTCAAAACTCGCATTCTCCAAACAAAAATCGTTCTTTTATCCGTCAGTCGGTTTATCGGCTTTATTATCAGAAATGGTTAAACTACCAGAGGTGATTTCTTATGCTAAAATACGCGGTTCGTATACAGTGGTAGCCTCTTCTTTTGATCGTTTCCTTACTAATCCGGGGTACGAATACAACAGCCAGACACATAACTGGGCAAATCCGACCGTATATCCGATGGACAATATGAAACCTGAAAAGACTAAATCCTGGGAAATCGGTTTGAACTTGAAATTCTGGGGAAATCGTTTTAATTTAGACGCTACTTACTATCGTTCTAATACACTGAACCAAACATTTAAGGTAGATATCCCCTCTTCTTCCGGATATAAACAAGCGATTGTACAAGCTGGTAACGTGCAAAATCAGGGTATTGAATTAGCTTTAGGATTCAGTGATAAATGGGCAGGATTCGGATGGTCTTCTAATGCAACCTTCACTCTAAACCGTAACAAGGTGAAACGACTGGCAAGCGGTAGCGTGAATCCTGTGACAGGAGAAGCTATCCAAATGGATGAAATGAATGTGGGTTGGTTAGGTAAAGAGAATGTAGCTCCTCGCGTCATCCTGACAGAAGGAGGCTCCATGACTGATATCTATGTATACAACCAGCTGACAAAAGACAATAACGGTAATATAAAAGTCGATCAGAATGGTAATCTGGGTATCACTTCATCAAACACTCCGGTAAAAGTAGGTAATCTGGATGCTGATTTCAACCTCGGATGGAGCAATCATTTCACTTATAAAGGAATTGATTTAGGAGTTGTATTATCAGCCCGTGTAGGCGGATTAGCTTATTCGGCTACTCAAGGTATTTTAGATTATTATGGAGTATCCGAAACATCTGCAACAGCTCGTGATAATGGTGGTATACCTATTAATAACGGCAAAGTTAACGCCCAAAAGTATTACCAGACTATTGGTACGGGTGAAGGTGGCTACGGTCGTTATTATCTATATAGTGCAACCAATGTACGTTTGCAGGAATTGAGTCTAAACTATACACTTCCTAAAAGATGGTTTAAAAATGTGGCGAATGTTACTTTGGGTATTGTAGGACGTAATTTATGGATGATTTATTGTAAAGCCCCATTTGACCCGGAATTGTCTGCCTCTACCTCCAGTAACTATTATATGAATGTAGACTACTTTATGCAACCCAGCTTGCGTAACTTCGGTTTTAATGTGAAAGTTCAATTTTAAAAGAAAAAGCTAATGTTATGAGAAAATATTTAAGAAATATCACAGTCGGTGCCGCTCTGTTGTTACTGGCAGGAAGTTGTACCGATAAATTTGAGGAGTATAATACGAATCAATATCAAATTCATGATGCAGACCCTGCGACTTTGATGAAATCTATGATTGAAACAATTGTGAATATTCAGCAGAATGACTCTCAAATGCAAGATCAGATGGTGGGACAGTTAGGTGGCTATCTATGCTGTTCTAACACATGGAGTGGTACAAACTTCAGCACATTCAATCAGAGTGATGCCTGGAATGCTACCCCCTGGAACACTCCGTTTGAAAAAATATATGGAAACTTTTTCCAAATACAAGAAGCGACAAATTCTACGGGACATTATTATGCTTTTGCGTGTATGATACGTGCAATAACAATGCTTCGCGTTGCGGATTGTTATGGACCGATGCCTTACAGCCAAGTAAAGAAGGGTAATTTCTATGTATCTTATGATACCCAGGAACAGGTCTATACCAGTATATTAAGTGATTTAGCCAATGCAGCCGATGTTTTGTACAACTATTATGTAGAAACAAATGGTAATGCCCCATTGGGAGCCAATGATCCGGTTTTTGATGGAAATTATTCAGGTTGGGCTAAGCTAGCCAATTCAATGCGTTTACGTGTTGCAATGCGAATCAGCGGAACATGGCCTGGCATTGCTCAAGAGGCAGCTGAAGCAGCAGTAACACATAAAGCAGGATTGATTGAAAGTAATTCGGATAATGCTATGCTTTCTTGTGGCACGCAGAGTAATCCCTATCAACTGGCAGCTGTAAGTTGGGGTGATCTGCGTGTGAATGCAAATATTGTAGATTATATGAATGCATATGGCGATCCACGTATGCCGAAGTTCTTTAATAAGTCTACCCTTGCCGGGAAAACAGATAAATATGTAGGTATGCGTACTGGAGATGCTGATTTTAAAAAGGCAGATGCAGCAGGATTCTCTATTCCTGCATATACGGCAACTTCTAAATTAATGGTTTTCTGTGCTGCAGAGACAGCGTTTTTACGTGCAGAAGGAAAATTGCGTGGTTGGAATGTCGGTTCTAAAACAGCAAAAGCCTATTACGAAGATGGTATTAATTTATCAATGGAACAATATCAGGTTTCAGCCACTGAATACATGAAGATTGACGAGGCTCCTGTCGTATCACATGAAAGTGATGTTGTGCAAAATGCTACTGCTACAATTACCAATACTGTGAGTGTAATGTGGGATGACAGCGAGGCTGACAACGTAAATGGAAAGAATTTCCAACGTGTCATTACTCAAAAATGGATCGCCAATTATCCATTAGGATTGGAAGCATGGGCTGAATATCGCCGTACAGGTTATCCGGAACTTTATCCTTGTATCGACAATCTATCAGATTGTGGTGTGAGCAGCCAACGCGGTATGCGTCGTCTAAGTTTCCCTTATACAGAGGCACAAAACAATAAAGCCAATTATGATCTGGGAGTAGCAGAACTAGGCGGTGCTGATAACGAAGCTACTGACTTAAAGTGGGCTAAAAAGAACTAATTTATATAATGCATAAAAAGGACTTTTATGAAGAAAATTTATTTATTATACATTGTACTCATATCACTGGCAACGACCTCATTGATCGGTTGCAGTGACTGGACGGAGTCAGAAGCAAAAACTTTTCCCGAATCGATCGTATCGGATGAATATTATGCGGCCTTGCGTGCCTATAAACAGACAGATCACCAAGTTGCATTTGGTTGGTTTGGTGGCTGGAGTGGTGAAGGTGCCTATATGAAAAGTTCTTTAGCCGGTATTCCTGATAGTGTAGATATTGTTTCTATTTGGGGAAATTGGTCGAACATTACAGAAGCTCAAAAAAAAGATCTGGAATTTTGCCAACAAGTTAAAGGTACTCGTTTTACCATGTGTTTTATTATCAGAAGTGTAGGCGATCAAATTACTCCGCAGAATATTCGTGAAAATTGGGAAAATATGGGATTTTCATCCGAAAAAGAAGCTGTGAATGATTTTTGGGGATGGCCTTCCGATGAATCAAATAAGGAAGCAATAGAAGCATCCATTCGCAAATATGCAAGCGCCATTGCCGATACAGTAAACAAATATGGTTACGACGGCTTTGATATCGATTATGAACCTAATTTTGGCAACCCCGGTAATATCGTAGACGAAGACGATAGAATGTTTGCATTTGTTGATGAACTAGGCAAATATTTCGGTCCGAAATCAGGAACTGGTAAATTATTAGTTATCGATGGCGAACCACAGAGCATAACAGGTAGACCTGAAGTCGGGTTATATTTTGACTATTTTATCATTCAGGCTTACAATAATAGTAGTCCTGGCAGTGATTCTAAACTCGATAAACGTCTTATCACAGGCGGCGTAGCAGGTGCAGGACTTGTTCAGACGTATAGCAGTGTCATGTCTGAAGAACAAATCACGAAGATGACCATCATGACCGAGAATTTCGAGGCTACCGATGCTGCTATGGACGGTGGATATGATTACACTGATCGTTATGGTAACAAAATGAAATCTCTTGAAGGAATGGCACGCTGGCAACCAAGTAACGGATTCCGTAAAGGTGGTGCAGGAACCTATCATATGGAAGCAGAGTATGGAACTTCACCAGAATATAAAAATATACGCCGTGCTATTCAAATTATGAACCCGTCATCACATTCATTACTTAAAAATTAATGTAAACTATGAAACGTATGAATTATATAAAAATTTTATGCTTCTCCGCAGTCATAACAGGCTTAGGAAGTATAGTAAGTTGTGGAGATGCAAAATACGATACTTTAGATACACATGCTTATATTGAAGAAGCTCTTTCCAGTACAAGTCAAAAAGTGACCGTACAGGCTACTGGAGAAAGTTTTACTACCCTAAATGTGCATCTTAGTAATCTTTCTTCTACAGATAATCATTATAAATTGGTTACAGATCAATCAGTACTGGACACTTATAACCATATTAATGGAACCGGATATATAATGTTGCCCAAAGATTATTATACGTTGCCGGAAACGATTACTGTAAAAGCAGGACAATATGCAGCCGATGCCCTCTCCATCGCTTTGAAAGCTTTCAGTCAGGAAATGATGAAATCGGGAGAATCATATGCACTGCCTGTAAAACTAGTATTGCAAGATGGAAGTATTTCACCGATGGAAAATACCGGAACCTTTGTTATTTTGGCAGAAAGTATTATCGAATTTTCAGCTCCAATGTTTGTTGGCGCTCCTAGTTTAAAAGCTAATAAATTCACAGAATCTCCCGAAACGTATTCACAATATACGATAGAGGTTCGTTTTCAGGTAGCCAACACAGCTGACCGTGACCGTGCAGTCTTTAAAAACGGAGGAGATGATGCAAACTTCATCCTTTTACGTTTTGAGGATCCTCAAAGTGACAATGAAAATTATAAGGCACATTCATTAGTACAGATTGTAGGACGTAACCGGCTTTATTTGAATCCAAGTAATTCTTTCAAGCCAAACGAATGGCAACATTTAGCATTGGTCTGTGATGGTTCCAACTATCGACTTTACATAAACGGAGTTGATTCGGGTGTGTTGAGTATACCAACAGGAGCAACAACTTTCTCTGATGTAAATTGGTTCTGCTTAGGTGATGATTCTTATAGTAGATGGGGAAACTGTAAAATTTTGATGAGTGAAGCACGTATTTGGTCCGTAGTTCGTTCCGCTTCTCAAATTCAGAATAACATGACGCAAGTTAGCCCTAAATCTGTAGGTTTGGAAGCTTATTGGCGATTCAATGAAGGACAAGGTAATGTGTTCGAAGATGCAACCGGTAAAGGTCATACTTTGACAACTTCTGCTACTCCTACCTGGATTGACGGTATTTTATCTACAGATAAGGCTACTGAATGGAAATAGTAAAAATTAAATTGTATATGTATATGAAAAATATATTTCAATCACTATCAATAGCAACTCTACTCGGCTTGTTTGTCCCATTCATTTCGTCCTGTAGTGATGATGAAGAAGTTTTTAACGAGTGGAATGCTACGTATGTGTCTCTACAGAGAAATGACTATTTATCGGGGAATGTAAAAAAGTTCAATCTGACTCATGATGCGAATGGAATCGGAGGAGATGAAATTAAGATGGCTTTTACTGTAAAAACACAGAAAGCAGTCTCTACAGATATGGTTATCGCATTAAGTGCAAAAAGTGAAACAGAAGGGCTTGATGCAAGCCAGATCGTTTTAAGTTCCTCACAGGTTACTCTCAAAGAAGGACAGATGACTTCTGAAGAAATCACTGCAACGGTCGATCCAACGATATTCGCCAGTATCATGGAAAAAACAAGTTTCTCTTTCAGTGTATCAATCAGTAATGTAACTACCAATGATAAGAACACTGTCATTAGCAGTAATTTAAGTATCTTACCTGTCATCATTAATAAAGCTGCCTACTGTAATCTAAAAAGTGGTACTCCTAGCAATAGCCAACTTATCAGTAATCGTGTAGGTTGGATTGTTAATGTGGAAGAAGGAGTAGACGGCGCGCCTAATAATTTAATTGATGGCAAGACTGGAACTGACGTTGCTCTAAATAATAAAGGCTTCTGGTTCACCGTTGATTTAGGAGAAACTAAGGTTTTAACAGGCATCAAAACGAATCACTGGGGAAATGCATATGCTCCTAGAGAAGTGGAAATATTACAGTCTGAAAATGGTATGACATGGAAATCATTAAGTTCATTAGCAATACCCGGTAGTAGTACACAAAACATCACGTTCATCTCTCCTATTACTACGCGATATCTAAAATATCAGATTATCACTATCTCTACAAACGGTCGTACGGATGTTACAGAATTTAATGTTTACGAACCCAAAAGTGAATAAACATAATGAATAGGTAACATAGAAATGATAAAATAGAGGGTAATCCAATGGATTACCCTCTATTTTAGAAACATACTTCACAAACATACTTCCAGACTATCAATCTATCTCCCAAAAGAATACTCCAGATCTCTACTTGTTAGTTCATCTTTGTACATCTTTCTTATGACTTATGGTTTTGAATTAAATTTCTCCTACTGAATCTTTACGCTATTATCCGGTTTCAGCCGTTTCAGTTTTGTTCGTAAACGCCTTGATAAAGAGCGACATTGATATGTCGGGTTAAAGTCGTCGACATGCCGGGTTAGTAAATCAGAGTCTCTATTCGCATAAAACGAAGGCTATGTTTCACTCAAACAGCGGCTCTATTGAAGGTAAATAGAGACTCTAAAAAAGAGACTATTTACATCTCCTTTTTGTTTTCAGGTTCGCGTTCAGCCAAAAGCACCGATGAAAAGGAACTTTTTAAGTAGACTGAAAGCTGAATGCGGTTTTTAACTAATTCTATTTAGATGGGCTCACCACGGTGAAGTTTGTTCAAAACTGCACCAAAACAAAATTTTCGATCAAACACTTGTTTCTCTAATGATCTAAGAAAGCCATAAAGGAAAGGGGGATTCTTAATGAGTTAAGAATCCCCCTGTAAAAAGACTTATTTATATCTTATTTCTTCATCACCCGAATAATCCGTCCGTCTTTCTTATAAGAAAAATGATTTGTATGCATCAAAACATTCAGTATTTCATCAGCAGTGCTATCAGTAGAGAATTCACCGGTAAACCGTTCTGATTTCAAAGCATCATCCTTATAGATAAATTTAATATCATACAACTTCTCCATAATATTGGTTATTTCCAATAAAGAATGTTGCTTGAATTCCAACTTACCTTTCATCCACAGGAGCACATCCGTAGGCTGGTTATATTCAATCAACTCTGCCTGATAAGTATCCGTATTCACATTCAATGTCTGTCCCGGTTTCAGTAAATAGCCATTCTCTTCCGTTCGTGGAGAATCTACCCGCACCAAACCTTGAAGCAAGGTAGTCACTACCCTATTCTCTTCTTCACGCGCACGCACATTAAATTTCGTACCAAGCACACAAGTCTTGATTTGTTTACTGTTTACGATAAATGGAGCATGTTTATCATGGGAAACCTCGAAATAAGCTTCACCCGACAAATCGATTTGGCGATCCGAACTCCAGAAAGAATTATGATAAACTAATTTAGAAGATGCATTCAGCCATACCCTACTACCATCCGGCAGTACAGTCTGTGCTCTCTGTCCGGCAGCAGTTATCACCTCATAATCTGAAAGTTTATTGGAAAGTAATCCCCAGGCAATTCCACCGGCAAAAACAAGTCCGGTAAGAAAAGCAGCAGCCACAGTAGCATAACGCCCCCAACGGATTGAGATATTTTTCCGTTTAGTATTTCTCTCCTTTTCTCTGATAGCCGACTTAAATTTATCTAATGACGCCTCTGTATCTACAGCATTCATCACCGCTATACGTTCACCTACAAAAAGAGTATAATAAAGTTGCTCTAAAGTTTTCCGATTCCCCGGTTCTTCCTCGCACCAAGTTTCCACCCGGGCAGCTTCTTCATCATTACATTCACCCTGCAGATAATTCAACAAGATAGTTTCATCCATGCTCATTTAACCTTTTTACAATAAAAAAACTATAAAACCTTTGTAGTAATACAGTTGTGAGTACAAATATACTAAACGAAAAAAGAAAAAAATATTTTTTCTCGCATTTTTATTTCATTTATCTACTTCTTTCATTATTTTTGTCTTACATAAATTAAAAGAGAATGCCACAATCTCCGATATATTTGGATATTAATAATAATAAGTCCGTCATCACTGCCTTAAAAGCAGGAGAGGAAAAAGTTTTTGACGTCGTCTACAGACATTATTTCCGTAGGCTATGTGCTTTTTGTTCTCAATACGTAAGTGAGCAGGAAGAAATAGAGGAGATTGTGCAGGAAACAATGATGTGGCTGTGGGAAAACCGTTGTACTCTGATGGAAGATCTGACACTCAAAACTCTTCTTTTTACGATTGTCAAGAACAAAGCCCTCAACCGTCTTTCCCATTTTGAGATTAAACGAAAAGTACATCAGGAAATCGTAGATAAATATGATAGTGAGCTCAATAACCCGGACTTCTATTTGAGTGATGAGCTTTTCCGTCTATATGAAGAAGCATTAAAAAGACTTCCGAAAGAATATCTCGAAGCCTACGAGATGAACCGTAATCAACATCTGACGCATAAAGAAATTGCCGAGAAACTGAATGTATCTCCACAAACGATTAATTACAGAATTGGACAAGCTTTAAAGCTATTACGAGTAGCTTTAAAAGACTATCTACCTTTATTCATACTTATTTTCGGACCTAATTTTTTCGAACAATCATGAAATCAAACTTCGTATTTAGTAGTTCAAGCCTGTTTATCGGACTTTTTCTTTTCTTCTTCACAGAAAATGTATGTTCACAAGAATCTGCTGACAACTGGACTCTTAAACAAGCCCGCCAATGGACACAGAAGCAAGAATGGGCGAACGGGCTGAAGGCAATGCCTCATAAGACAACCGATTATCAGGAGTTTGCCTCACAATATCACAAGAACAAGAAAGTGTGGGACAAGACTTTCCAATGGCTAGCTACCCACGACCTCGTAAATATGCCTGCCGGACGATACGAAGTAGATGGTGAACATTGCTACATCAATGTGCAGGATGCAACAACACAAGATGTCAGTAAACGTAAAATTGAAGCACACCGCCACGGCATCGATTTGCAATATGTAGTAAAAGGTACCGAACGTTTCGGAATTACTTCAGCCGAATATGCGGAGCCTATCACCGAATATAAACCGGATGTTACTTTCTACAAAGCCAAAAAAATAAAATATGTAGATTCCACTCCGGACACATTCTTCATGTTCTTCCCTAAAAACTTCCATCAGGCATTAGTAAAAGCCGGGAAAGAACCGGAAGAGATACGAGTAATCGTTGCTAAAATCGAATATATCCCTTAAACAAAAACATGAGTGAACTTTTAGTCTATAAAGCCTCTGCAGGTTCGGGTAAAACATTTACCCTGGCCGTGGAATACATCAAACTATTAATTTTCAATCCCCGTGCCTACCGGCAAATTCTCGCTGTAACCTTTACCAATAAGGCAACAGCAGAAATGAAGGAACGTATTCTTAGTCAGCTTTACGGCATACAGATAGGTGATAAAGATTCGGAAGCCTATCTCAACCGTATCAAAGAAGAGACAGGAAAAACAGAGCAGGAGATACGGGAAGCGGCAGGCATTGCCCTTAGCTATATGCTGCATGATTACAGCCGGTTCAGGGTAGAGACTATCGACTCATTTTTCCAATCTGTCATGCGTAACCTCGCACGGGAGCTGGAACTTAGTCCGAACCTGAATATCGAGTTAAACAACACCGAAGTTCTTAGTGACGCCGTAGATAGCATGATCGAGAAACTAGGTCCCACTTCCCCTGTCCTCGCATGGTTATTAGACTATATCAATGAGCGAATTGCCGATGATAAACGTTGGAATGTATCAGACGAAGTTAAAAGTTTTGGACGCAATATTTTCGATGAAGGCTATATTGAAAAAGGAGAAGGACTTCGGCAACGACTGCGTAATCCGAACACCATCAAAGAATACCGCAAACAACTGAAAGCTCTGGAAACGGAAATACTGGAGCAAATGAAAGGATTCTACGACCAATTCGAAGGAGAACTAGATGGTCACGCATTAACTGCTGATGATCTGAAAAACGGTTCACGCGGAATCGGAAGTTATTTCCGTAAACTGAATAATGGCGTTTTAAGCAATGATATCCGTAATGCCACAGTAGAGAAATGCTTGGAAGATGCCAAGCACTGGGCAACCAAGACTTCTCCCCGTTATGCGGACATCATCAACCTAGCTAATTCCAGCCTTATACAAATTCTGGAAGATGCTGAAAAGTTGCGTTCCAAGAATAATTTGTTACTGAATAGTTGCCGGTTATCCTTGCAACATCTCAATAAAGTGCAACTTCTCGCCAATATCGACGAAGAAGTACGTCAGTTGAACCACGACAACAACCGTTTTCTGTTGTCAGACACGAACGCCCTGCTTCACCAACTGGTGAAAGACGGTGACTCCTCTTTTGTATTCGAAAAGATAGGGACAAATATCCATAATGTCATGATAGACGAGTTTCAGGATACCAGCCGAATGCAATGGGGCAACTTCAAACTCCTCTTGCTCGAAGGGTTGTCTCAAGGAGCAGACAGTTTGATTGTAGGAGACGTCAAACAGTCCATTTATCGTTGGCGGAATGGTGATTGGGGAATTCTCAACAGCCTGAATGACCACATCGAGCATTTCCCGATCCGCGTCAAGACGTTAGCCACCAATCGGAGAAGTGAAACGAATGTCATCCGGTTTAACAATCGAATCTTCACAGCTGCTGCCAACTATCTGAACGGAGTGTATAAACAGCAATTAGGCAAAGATTGTGAGGATTTGCAAAAAGCCTATGCCGACGTTGTGCAGGAATCTCCCCGAAGTACAGAAAAAGGATATGTAAAAGTCTCTTTTCTCGAACCCGACGAAGAACATGTTTATACCGAACAGACATTAATTAGCTTGGGAGAAGAAGTGCAACATCTCCTCACCTCCGGAGTACAACTGAATGATATAGCCATCCTGGTACGAAAAAATAAAAGCATTCCTCGAATCGCCGACTACTTCGATAAGGAGCTACACTATAAAGTGGTATCAGACGAAGCCTTCCGCCTTGACGCCTCTCTTGCCATTTGTATGATGTTGGATGCACTGCGATTCCTTTCCGATGAAAATAATAAAATAGCACGTGCCCAACTGGCCGTAGCCTATCAAAACGAGGTTTTACAGAAAGGACTGGATTGGAATACTCTCCTACTCCTCCCTGCCGAGAATTATCTTCCCGCCGCTTTTCTTGAAAAGACAAAGGAACTAAGGTTAATGCCTCTCTATGAGCTTTTAGAAGAACTTTTCAGCATATTCGAGATGAATCTTATCAAAGATCAGGATGCTTATTTATTCGCTTTCTTTGATGCGGTGATCGATTATCTGCAAAGCAACTCTTCCGAGCTAGACGGATTCATCCGGTATTGGGACGAAACATTATGCAGTAAAACAATTCCGAGTGGAGAAGTAGAAGGTATCCGGATTTTCTCCATACACAAATCCAAAGGATTGGAATTCCATACCGTACTCCTTCCTTTCTGCGACTGGAAGCTGGAGAATGAAACCAATAATCAGCTTGTATGGTGTGCCCCGCAAACAGCACCATTCAATGCATTGGATATTCTTCCTATTAACTATTCCACCCAAATGGCTGAATCGATTTATGGTAACGACTACCTGCAAGAACGTCTTCAACTTTGGGTGGATAACCTCAATCTACTATACGTTGCTTTTACCCGCGCAGGGAAAAACCTTATTATCTGGAGCAGAAAAAAACAAAAAGGCACCATGTCCGAACTATTGGCAAACACCCTACCGATAGTAGCCCAAGAAGAAGGGATTGACTGGGAAGAAGACTGTTACGAGCAAGGACAACTATGCCCTTCCGAAAAAGAAAGAATCAAGACATCCACAAACAAGCTAACCCAGAAACCAGAGAAACTCCCTATTCGGATGGAATCCATGCGGCATGATATTGAATTTCGTCAGTCCAACCGCTCTGCTGACTTCATTCAGGGCATTGAAGAAGAAGATTCGGACGACCACTTTATCAACCGCGGACGTATGTTACATACTTTATTTTCTGTCATCGAAACAGCAGAAGATATCGATCCAGCCATCGAACGGCTTATTTTTGAAGGAGTTATCAGAAATGACGAGAAAGAAAAAGTGGCTCGTGAAGTTGCAAAGAAAGCTTTTTCTTCTCCTGAAATTCAAGATTGGTATTTCGGAAAATGGACACTCTTTAATGAATGTGCTATTATCTATAAAGAAAAAGGAGTTTTGCAAACCCGTCGTCCGGATCGTGTAATGATGAAAGACGATCAGGTTGTTGTAGTCGATTTCAAGTTTGGTAAGGAAAATCCTAAATATAACAAACAAGTGAAAGGATATATGCAACTTCTTACCAAGATGGGATATAAAAATATCACCGGCTACTTGTGGTATGTGGATGAAGAAAAAATAGAAAAAGTATGAAAGCTGTTCCTCTCATCGGCATTGCCCGCCATCGACTAACGATTGACGGTGAAGGAGTTACAACACTAGTTGCATTTCACGGCTGCCCATTGCGTTGCAAATACTGTCTCAACCCGACATCTTTGCAGCCTAACGGTGTTTGGGAGAGCTATAATTGTAACCAGCTCTACGAGGAAGTACGCAAAGATGAACTTTACTTTTTGGCGAGTTGCGGCGGAGTCACATTTGGAGGTGGAGAACCTTTATTACAAAGCGAATTTATCAGGCAATTCCGCCAACTCTGTGGCCCGGAATGGAGAATCACTGTCGAAACCTCTCTCAATGTTCCGCAACAGAATGTAGAAGAACTGATTTCTATTATAGATAATTACATAATCGACATCAAAGATATGAATAATGACATCTATCAGCGATATACCGGAAAGAATAATGAAAACGTCTTAGGTAATTTACGGTATTTAATCGGGCAAGACAAAACCAAGCAAATCGTTATTCGGACACCACTCATCCCCTCCTATAATACGGAGAAGGATATTGACCAAAGCATAGAACTTCTGAAAGAAATGGGAATTACCCAGTTCGACCGGTTCACTTATAAAACCCCTAATGATTAATGACATGGTACGAGGAAAACAAACTTGCAAAATTTTAAAAGAGATTCGTCGGCAGATAGCTGAAGCGAATGATATTGAATTCATCACCTCTGAATGTCAGTATCAGGGAGACTGTTTGGGCACTTGTCCCAAATGCGAAGCGGAAGTTCGTTATTTGGAGCAGCAGCTTGAACGAAAACAGATAGCGGGAAAAGCAATCACAGTATTAGGCATATCTGCAGGGCTGATAGCCATGACTCCAATGACTTCATGCACTAATTCGGCTAATAAAGGAATGAATAAAGAAGTGTCTAGTGATACAACTTCCTATGAAAATCTCATTATGGGAGAGCCTGTCCCCACTCCGGCAGAAGACACCATCATTGCCTCCATAAAAGATGCACCACCTCCCCCGCCACCAGCGCCAACACCCGATGATGTGCTAGAAGGAGATATTTGTGAAGAACCACCTGTAGTAGTTGGATTTGTTGCCCCCGATATATCAAATACTTCACTGTCGGCTAGTGATACACTGGAAGTAGCTCCGGTTATGCCGGAATTCCCGGGAGGTCAACAAGCATTAATACAATTCCTTGGAAAAAAAATAAAGTATCCGACAGTCGCTCAAGGAGAGATGGGACCACAGGGACGTGTTATTATCCGGTTTGTTGTTGATAAGGAAGGAAATGTAGTCAACCCCAAAGTTGTACGCAGCGTAGATCCTTACTTGGATAAAGAAGCATTGCGCATCATCAACCAAATGCCCAAATGGAAGCCGGGAGAACTGGAAGATGGTACTAAAGTAGCTGTTTATTTCACCGTTCCAGTTATGTTCCGGGCACAATAAATATATGAATTAGAAAAAACTTAATCGATATGCAATCATTTCTCCAACTAGTCGCTCACGATTTATATGCCAAAATAGGGAATGACCTGTCACGTACAGCACTCATTTTCCCCAATAAACGTGCTAACTTGTTTTTCAATGAATATTTGGCAGGAGAATCCGATCAACCGATCTGGTCACCAGCCGCCATGAGTATCAGCGACCTGTTTCAGAAACTATCAGTACAAAAAAGCGGTGACCCTATTCGATTGGTTTGTGAGCTTTATAAAGTATTCAAAGAGGAAACACAGAGTCAGGAAACATTGGATGATTTCTACTTCTGGGGAGAGTTGTTGATTAGTGATTTTGATGATGTGGATAAGAACATGGTTGATGCCGACAAACTATTCAGTAATCTGCAAGATCTGAAGAACCTGATGGACAACTATGAATTCCTCGACAAAGAACAGGAAGAAGCCATTCAACAATTTTTTCAGAATTTCTCCATTGAAAGACGAACCGAACTCAAAGAGAAATTTATTTCCCTTTGGGACAAACTAGGCACTATCTACCATCATTACCGGGAAAACCTGACAGAGCTAGGCATCGCATACGAAGGCATGCTCTACCGGAATGTGATTGAACAACTCGATACCGATCAACTCAAATACGACAAATACATATTTGTCGGTTTCAATGTACTGAACAAAGTAGAAAACGAATTTTTCAGAAAACTGAAAGATGCAGGCAAAGCACTCTTTTATTGGGACTACGATATTTTCTACACCCAACAAATCAGAAAACATGAAGCCGGAGAATTTCTGAAACGTAATCTGGGGGAATTTCCGAACGAACTCCCGGAAAGCTTTTTCGATACCTTCAAAGAACCGAAAAAAATACGTTATATTTCCGCTTCCACCGAGAATGCACAAGCCCGTTTCCTCCCCGAATGGATCAAAATGATTACGGACAATCATTCACAAATCGCTGAAGAAAAGGAAAAAGAAAATGCCGTAGTACTTTGTAATGAAGCCTTGCTGCTTCCCGTACTTCATTCCATTCCGCAGGAAGTGAAGAATGTCAATATCACCATGGGATTCCCATTGGCTCAAACTCCTGTTTACAGTTTTATCAATGCCGCTATGGAGCTACAAACCAACGGTTACCGCTCCGATACCGGCCGATTCACTTACGAAGCGGTATCAGCCATATTGAAACATCCCTATACCCAGCAAATCTCATCCCATGCCGGTCCACTAGAACGCGAACTAACCAAAACAAACCGCTTCTATCCACTTCCATCGGAACTGAAGCAAGATGATTTCCTGACTACCCTCTTCACTCCCCGTAATGGCATTAAAGAGCTATGCGATTATCTGATTGAATTAATCAAAGATATTTCAACCATTTATCGCAAAGAAGGGGAATACAATGATATTTTCAATCAACTTTATAGAGAATCCCTCTTCCGAAGCCATACCAAAATCAACCGTCTCTACAGTTTGATTGAAAGCGGAGAACTAAGTATACGCACCGACACCCTGAAACGACTGATTACCAAAGTATTGACAGCTTCCAATATTCCTTTCCACGGAGAACCCGCTATCGGAATGCAAGTTATGGGAGTACTGGAAACACGTAATCTGGACTTCCGGAATCTCATCATATTATCTCTCAACGAAGGACAACTCCCCAAATCCGGAGGAGAATCTTCTTTTATTCCCTATAACCTCCGGAAAGCTTTTGGCATGACCACTATCGAACATAAGAATGCAGTGTATGCCTACTACTTCTATCGCCTGATACAGCGGGCAGAAAATATCACTCTGCTCTACAATACTTCCTCGGACGGTCTCAACCGTGGAGAAGAGTCCCGCTTCATGCTACAATTACTCGTGGAAGGTCCGCATGATATCACTCGTGAGTATCTGGAAGCCGGACAATCTCCGCAAAGCATCCAAGAGATACAGATAGAAAAAACACCTGAAGTACTAAGACGAATTTATCGTACTTACGATAGCACTAATCCTTCATCGGTAATTCTCTCTCCTTCCGCCCTCAATGCTTATCTTGATTGCCGGTTGAGATTCTATTACCGCTACGTAGCGAGATTAAAAACACCGGATGAAGTCAGTGCAGAAATTGATTCAGCTTTGTTTGGAACCATTTTCCATCTCTCTGCCCAATTAGCATACACCGATCTGACTGCTAATGGAAAAATGATACAGAAAGAAGATATTGAACGCTTATTACGTAATGAAGTAAAGTTGCAAAGCTATGTCGACCAAGCCTTCAAGGAAGAATTATTCAAGGTCGCTCCCGAAGAAAAGCCCGAATATAACGGCATACAGCTTATCAACTCCAAAGTAATTGTTTCCTATCTGAAACAATTACTGCGCAACGACCTTCAATATACTCCTTTTGAAATGGTCGCCATGGAAAAGGAGGTTTCAGAAGAGATAACCATACAGACAGGACAAGGGCCGTTCACTCTCCGCCTGGGTGGGACAATCGACCGTATGGATGCTAAAGAAAGTACCCTGCGGATTGTTGACTACAAAACAGGAGGAAGCCCTAAGATTCCAGCCAACATCGAGCAACTGTTTACGCCATCGGAAACACGCCCGAACTATATCTTCCAGACTTTCCTGTATGCCGCTATCATGAGCCGGAAGCAATCATTAATGGTAGCTCCTGCCCTGCTCTACATTCACCGGGCAGCATCGGAAAGCTATTCGCCTGTTATTGAAATGGGAGAACCCCGCAAACCGAAAATACCAGTAAACAACTTCGCCTTTTTTGAAGATGAATTCCGTGAACGCTTACAGGCATTACTAGAAGAGATCTTTAATGAAAAAGAACCTTTCACGCAGACAGAGGACACTAAAAAGTGTTCGTATTGCGATTTTAAAGCTATCTGCAAGCGATAGATTAAATTAAAAATCCAGGCACGGATTACACAAATCACGGTTTTTCCAATTATCTTAAACCGTGTAATTCCGTGTAATCCGTGCCTGAATAAAATATAAAGAAGTTTCAACGCATCCTTTAACAGAGACAAAAACGCATTGAATCAATTATTTTTCGAGCAATGGAATTGAGAAACTAAATGTAGATCCGTCTCCCTTTTTTGAAGTAAACCACAGTTTACCACCATTCTTGACAACAAAGTCCTGACACAATAATAATCCGAGTCCCGAACCTTCTTCATTATTTGTACCGAAGGTACTGAAATGAGTATCAGTGTGCAACAACTTCTTCTGATTTTCGTCATCAATACCGCAACCACTGTCTTTCACACTTACGATTGCCATACCATCTTCCTCTGTCAGTGACACCACTACTTCCGAACCTTCATTGCTAAACTTGATCGCATTGCTGATTAAATTACGAATCACTGTCTTAATCATGTCAATATCAGCACGAACAGCCACATTTTCTACAGGCACATCTTGTACTATCTTAATATTTTTCAGGCTGGCCACCATCGTAAAGATTTCACTTACGCCCTCTACGACTTCCACCATATTAATATCCTGATAAACCACTTTCAGCTTACCAATCTGGCTCTTCGTCCATTTCAGCAGATTATCAAGCAATGAGAATACATCTTCTGTTGTCTGATTAGCCATCGTTAGCAATTCATACATCTCATCACCGATTGTATCACTCGGCAAATTCAGAATAAGCATATTCAATACCATCTTGATAGATCCCATTGGTGAACGCAAGTCATGTGCAATCACAGAATAGAGTTTGTCGCGTCCCATGATCGTCTTACGCAACTCTTCCGTTTGTGCAACAATGATTCTTTTCGCTGCAACCAACGAAATCTGGTGCGTCACACGAATAATCAATTCTTCTTTATTGAATGGCTTTGAAATAAAGTCATTACCACCCACCTGAAATCCTTTTACGATATCCGCCGTACTGTTTAGAGCAGTCAGGAAGATAATGGGAATTTCAGCCATTTCGGGGTCCGCTTTCATTTGTTGAGCTACCTCAAAGCCACTGATATCCGGCATCATTACATCCAGTAATACAAGATCCGGATTTTCCTTCTTCACTTGTTCCAACGCCTGCGTTCCATTACCGGCAGTCACAATTTTGAATTTTTCGTTAGTCAAAAGTACCTTTAATAAAAGGACGTTTGAAATCACATCGTCCACAATAAGGACTTTATATTCAGAAGGATTAATTTCCATATTCATAATTTTCTTTTTTTATGCTTCAGACATTTTTAAAATATTCAATCATACGCTTCAGCCCCTCTTCAAGTTCAACAGTAGGCTGCCAGCCCAATTTCTCTTTAGCCAATGTAATATCCGGTTGGCGTTGCTTCGGATCATCATCCGGTAAAGACTTAAATACAATCTTCGAAGATGAACCGGTCATACTAATGATCCTTTCCGCCAATTCCAATACCGGAAATTCATTCGGATTCCCCAGGTTTATAGGACCTGTAAACTCGTCCTCCGTATTCATCATTCTTATCATTCCTTCAATCAAATCATCAATATACTGGAAGCTGCGTGTCTGCTTCCCATCACCATATATCGTTATATCTTCATTATTCAACGCTTGAAGAATAAAATTAGAAACAACCCGTCCATCATTCGGCAACATTCGCGGACCATACGTATTAAAAATACGGATAATCTTCACACGCACATTGTTCTGACGGTGATAATCCATAAATAACGTTTCTGCACAACGCTTTCCCTCATCATAGCAAGACCGGTATCCCACCGGATTCACATTTCCCCAATAGCTTTCCGGTTGCGGATGAACGATTGGATCTCCATATACCTCGCTCGTAGAAGCTTGCAGAATCTTGGCATCCAGTCTCATTGCCAATCCCAGCATATTAATAGCTCCCATCACAGATGTTTTGGCAGTTTGAATCGGGTCATGTTGATAATGAATGGGAGATGCCGGACAGGCCAAATTATAGATTTCATCTACTTCAGCCGAATAAGGATAAGTGACATCATGCCTCACCACCTCAAAATGATGATTATCCATCAAGTGAATGATATTATCTTTCGAACCCGTAAAAAAATTATCCAGGCATATCACGTCGTGACCTTCGTTTATAAGCCGTGTACAGAGATGAGAGCCTATAAAACCGGCTCCGCCACTTACCAATATTCTTTTCATTCTAAATATTTCTATTGTTTACTAAAGAGACGCTGTCTCTTCGTTTTGTTTATGGTCACAAATGTAACCGATTTGCTTAAAATAAACAATTTTCGGAGAGGATATTTTAAAAAAAAGAAGATTTAAATAGTTTCAATTTCCGAAACAACTTGCCACTGACAAATGTTTATAATAGAAAAGTATTATTTATTAGAACTATTATGATGACAAATAATCCAAATGCAAACCTCATAGAAGCGATGAAGGAAAAACTTCCGCTCAAAGGGCAACTGGCAGATATGTTAATGGACACGCTATACATAGGAAAAGAGGCAGTATATAGAAGATTGCGCGGTGAAGTACCTTTCACCTTGCAAGAGTCGGCTCTTATTTCAAGAAAACTGGGTATATCGCTAGACAAGATTATAGGACTGAGTTTCAAATCGAACGCCATGTTCAATATAAACATTGTAGATTATGACGACCCGTTCGAGAGTTACTACAATATCCTTGAAAAATATGTCTCGCTGATTAATACGATGCCGGATGACCCGAATTCTGTAATGGGAACTTCCGCCAACATTATTCCACAGACTCTCTATCTGAAACATGAGCTTCTGGCTAAATTCCGTTTATTCAAATGGGTGTACCAGAATAAATATATTGATTGCAAGAGTTTCGAAGAGTTGGATATTCCACCCAAACTGGTCAATATCCAAAAAGACTATGTAGCAATGACACGTCATATTCACTCCATAGACTATATATGGGATAATATGATTTTCCAGCATCTCATCAACGATATCCAATACTTCGCCAGCATCCATCTCATTTCCGACGAAACGAAAGAAGAAATCAAAAAAGAATTATTTTTATTGGCGGACGAACTGGAAGAACTGGCTATCAACGGTAAAACAGCCGACGGCAATCGTGTACGCATCTATGTGTCGAATATCAACTTTGAGGCAACATATAGTTATGTAGACACCAATAACCTGCAACTGAGCCTCATACGTATTTATTCTATCAACTCCATTACCACGATGGACAACGAAATTTTCTGTACCTTGAAAGAATGGATTCAATCTCTGAAAAAGTTCTCCACTTTGATATCCGAAAGCGGCGAAATGCAGCGTATTCAATTCTTCAAGCAACAGCGAGAAATTATTGACGCTCTTTAATTTTATTTTCGCAGATTAGAACTTCAAAAAAAATTAAGTTCCAATAAATGAAAGTAGATAAGAATCTTATCTACTTTTTTTCATTCCCTGTTCCCATCCTACCCACTTGATTCCCAATCAGAAAAAGACCTGCACGCCCATCTCTGTTTTACCACACAAATCTTTCAAACACAAGACGTAATTTTGCATAGAATGTATCACAGAGATTATTAACATTAAAATTAAAGGAACAAACAATGAAAAATGGTATTCTAAACGAATTAATATCTACAATGAGGGAGCGAATTCCTCAAGATATGAATCTGGCCAATACTTTGGCTGACATTTTATGCATGGGAAAGGAAGCTGTCTATCGCAGATTGAGGGGTGAGGTGTCTTTTACAATAGACGAAGTTGCGCTACTTTCTCAAAAACTCGGTATTTCTATCGACCAGATTGTCGGTAGCCATGTATCTAATAAAGTTACTTTCGATCTGAACTTGCTTCATGCTTCCAGTGCGCTGGAAAGTTATTACGAAATAATCAACCGTTATCTGAAAATTTTCGACTATGTGAAAACAGATAATACGACGGAGGTGTATACTGCATCTAATTCCCTGCCCTTTACACTGTATTCTTCCTATGAGAATTTGTCTAAATTCCGTCTTTGCCGATGGATGTATCAGAACGGAGATATCAAGACGCCACATTCTCTGGAAGAGATGTCTGTAGACGATCGGCTCGTCAATGTACATAAGAAGCTGAGTGAAAGTATAAGACAGTGTCCAAAAACGTTTTTCATCTGGGACACAAATATCTTTTATTCTTTTGTGAAAGAGATCAAGTACTTTGCCAGTCTGAATCTGATAAGCAAGGACGATGTCATGCATTTGAAGGAAGAGCTTCTTCAGTTACTTGACGTAGTAGAACATCTGTCCATAAAAGGAGAGTTCAGCGAAAACAAGAAAGTAGCTTTCTATCTGTCCAATATCAGTTTCGAAGCCACTTACAGTTATATCGAGAAACATGATTACCAAGTCAGCCTGCTGCGGGTATATTCTATCAATTCGATGGATTCGCAAAGCTCGTATATTTGCCAGATGCAACGCAATTGGATTCAATCGTTGAAGCGCCACTCTATTCTGGTTTCAGAAAGTGGAGAAGCACAGCGTATCGCTTTTTTACAAAAGCAATTGGAAGTTATCAATACGTTGTAAACAATTGTAGATTTTAGGATATAAAGGAAAGGGGGAAAAGACGAGCTGTATCAGAATGAAGATAAACAACATTCTGATACAGCTCTTTTCTTTTAGCTTTTATTCTATTGTACGCACACAACGATACCAAGCCCAATCTGTGGATTCTCCAGTAGTCCATGCGCCGAATTCACCATTATTATGCCCGACCACCCAATAGCCGCCATCGCGTGAAGTCAATGTCCAATGCACAGCGCTAATCTTCTCGAATCCGCTCCCTGTCCAAGTAGTTGAACTACCGAAACCTTGGTTTTTGATGCTGGTAACGGTTCCTCCCATACTGAGTACCAAATACATCTCACGCTGGGTGGGCAGACGCCAACCACTCCCTTTGCTTTCGCATGCCGCTTTTGCTTCCGACCATGTTTTACCATTACTGCTGGTATTTTCAATCTGAAACTTAGGAGCAATCTTATTCATCGCGTCACTTGTATTCGGAGTTTCACCTGAAGCGAATAACACCGAAGGTTCTGTTCCTCCACCGGCATCGCGGGAGATAATAGTGACCCCCGAGGATTCTACTGTCAGATAAGGGTACTTCTTTCCGCTATTTGCATTATTCCTTACGCAACGGAAATAATTATTATCGCTAACAGGTGCGGAATCCAGATAACCTGCCGACATCTCCATCCAAAAACGGGTAGCGGAGCCTTTAGCCTCATAGTATGATGAAGTCCAGTAATTACCAGTCCAGTTTTGATACCACCCATATATATTCTGGCTATCATGATTATTATAATTCTCCGCATTGCCACCTAAAGCATTTTCATAAGCGAATGACAGCAACAGTTCACTGGCAGTAGGCAGACGCCAACCATCGCCTATATTCCTACAGATATCCTCCGCATCGGCTACATTTTCCAACCGCCCCACGCTTTGTTTCGTTTTGCCTATTTCCTTATAATATAGCCTGTTATCAAACCGAAGCGGATAAAGATAGAAAAGAGGTTCCCCGGCAGTTGTGTAAGATTTGGTTTCGGACACCATCTGAAGGTCAATCGTACGATAAAACGGGAATTCTTCATCCGCAACGGTATGCATTACATTTCTGAACGTAATTCTTATCGTTCCGCTTTTTCCCTCTTTCCACTTGCCGGGGTGAAGCTTCAGCCTAAAATCGTATCCATGGCCAACCACATCATTCCCCTTGCCGTCATCATAGCCTATGATAGACTCAAGATACATCTTGTCGTCCGCATTCTTTCTGCCTATAATTACATCATTATCCGAATCGGTCCGAATTAGTCCGGTACCATCATCGTTCGTTATATTCAATTCCTCAATATCCATAATTTCCCAATTGTTATTGACAAACAATTGCAAGTATTGTTCCGCACCCAGATTGACTTTATAAGTACGGCTATTGACTGTAGTGGGAATATATCGAAATGAGAATTCCAACTCCCCTTGATTGATGGGGAATTGTACATGAGTGAGGTATCCCTCCTTATCGTACAGGCCGAATAAGATGAAGTCCCAACGCCACCACCAGCCTTCACCATCTTCAACAGTACCATCACCCGCTCTTCGCGGATTAGGCTGTATGGTAAACGCCTGCACCCTTTCACTGAACGGTACCGTATTCGTCCTATCTAAGTGCGGAATCAAACCGCCGGTATTATATTGGATCATACTGATATCGTTAGCGTCAAAAAGTTTACCTTCTATCTTATCCACGGAAAACATGACATACACCGTCTGCGGTTCAAGAGGGAGTTCGTCACCATCGGGATTTCTAATCGGGAAAAAAAGACCTCTCTCCAACACATTTCCGTATGCATCGACAAATTTGATAATTCCCGGATCTATCGTATACTGCGTCACTTCAATATTGTGAGTCAAGCGCCCTGCTGTCAACGTAACAGTAGCCTTACGCTCAACACCTATAGTTTCATTATTAAAATAAGGAATCTTCAATTTGAGTTGGGTATCATCGTTCGCAACGCCCGACGCCGCATCGACTCCACCTTCAAATTTGAGCCAGTCGCTCCCTGCAGTAACGGTGGCCTTCCAACCGCCGGGATTGTCAGTAAAAACGTCTATGGCATAACTATTATTCTGGTATTGAGTTACAGCGACCTCCGATTCACCCACTCCGAGCATATATTGCCCATTGTAGACTACATCTTTGACCTTATCACGGTCATAGTGTATCAATCGGAATTTAAGGTTGGACATGACTGTATAAGATGCCAACGCCTCGCTAAAACTTTTATAACCGATTCCCAACGCCTTAGTAATGGTAATGATGTATTTATGGTTTCGCTTCAAGGACAAATATTCCACCTGCTCTCCTGTATTTCCGGTTTTGGTAAAATCCACCCGGTAAAATGTCGATTCGCCCGTACCGATTCTTCCTTTCACAATCAGGCAAGTAGCATTCTTACGGCTCGCTTCTCCATCTTGTCCCACACCACCGGCATCCTCTGCTGCTAGAGATTCAAATGTATAAATCTCCCCATCGTAGGGTGTGTTGCCATTTACGGAGTAAAGAATTGCATCCCCTTCTTCCGTCATTTTACCACTGTTCACAGGGAGAACCGGAGTATCCGGAGCCGGGTCAGTAACCTGCCCGTTCGTGTTCCATGCCGGAGCAATGTATCCGGTGGTATTGTAATTAGCCAGGTAAACCTCTTCGACCGTGAAATTCGAAGTGGCACTGTTATTACGGATATCGATGCGCGCCAGCATACGTTTCATATTTATGCCAGTTATCGGATCCATCGAAGGAGTGATTTTGCTTATTACCTTCTCCCCGTACATCGGAATCCGCGTATACCCATCAGTCGTCGAACCGTCTGCCAGCCATTTGCCGGTCTGGGCGTGGAGCATCTTTTCCATTGCCTCAACCTTGGTGGTCGTTCCCTTCATGAAGCCCGACACAATATTATCAAGTTCCTTATTTGCCACAACCACGATGCAAGTAGATGCGGTAGTGGGAGAAAGCACAGCAGAGAAACTCACAGTGGAATTGTCAGCCAAGTCCTGAGTAACTCCTGTAGCGCTGACGCATTCCAGGTATACCGCCGGTGTTTTTGACATATCAAAAACAAGAATATCCACCGTTTTTATTTCGTCTTCTTTCTTTGCAGTTCCCGCTCCGGTCATCGTACGCGAAGATACGGACGGGAGGTTTACATCGGGAACCGTTAATGTAAACCGGATACCGTTTCCTGCCGGAGAAGGTGTCGATCCTAATTCTTCCTGTACGCATCCGGTAAGCCATACCGTCATCAACAAAACAGACAAAAGATAGCACCTTCTTATGATTGAAATCCCATATTGCATATTTCTATTTCCTTTCCTTAAACTTTAATATTACATATTCGCCATTATGGCGCAGTCAATGTCACCGCTATTGGCAGATTATCACCATTCGTATTGGTTAGTGTGAGTGTAGCCGTATCACCGGACACAGCATCGGCTCTAAAGTAGAAGTAAACCACATCACCACTCACGCCACTTGTTTCGAGCATTGTCTCACTGTTAAGCAGAATTTTATCCGGATCCTGTATCTGGGTTATCTTCCA
The DNA here is from genome assembly GCF_000163675.1 of Bacteroides sp. D22. NCBI lineage: Bacteria > Pseudomonadati > Bacteroidota > Bacteroidia > Bacteroidales > Bacteroidaceae > Bacteroides > Bacteroides sp. D22. The sequence continues at coordinate 217,482 of NZ_GG774802.1, forward strand.
CTCCCACGTTCCCGGATTGCCCGAAGTAAAGACAAGCTTGCGACGTTGCATATTTCCGGTTCCACCATCACTGCCGTCCAATTCTACGTTCGAGGTCAACCACTCTCCGTCTTCTTTCCACTGGCTCAACAGTACATGATGTCGCAGATTACCGGCATTGATATAAAAGCCTGTTTCCCGCTTAATTCCGGTTCCGGAGTTAAATCCGGGCATCACAACTTGGATATTATAGGTATACACACCTCCCGAAAGGGATGTCTGAGTCATATTAACCGTTGCCCACGTATCCATAGTACTTTTGTTTAATGACGCACCCGGCAGATAGCCCGTATTCGGATTGGCATCATAATTCGTTTTCGCTTCTATATTGACAGTGACACCATCACCAGCCGTCTGTACCTTGGTCTGCGATAATTTGAGATAATATTGTTTGTCGAAAATCACATTCACCGGGCTTTCCGTCCATTCAAGCGGCGTGGCTGAAAGCTGATAGGTTTCGTTGGATATCGTAAGATTATAGTTGATGTACTCGCCTGACTCCCAAGAATGCGGGTTCTTGGCAATAATATCACTGAAGAGGAATTCCCGGTCGCCAAAGTTGGTGGTAACAACGATTTTGGCGGTTGCGGAGAAAGCGTCGGTCGGCAACATGAGGAATGTATCCCCCATCAAGGTGGCATCTTCGGTCACCGTTTTGTTATCGGTGAGAGTAGAAACGACCTTCCCGGTGGCAACATCGCTCCAGACAAACTTCGGTTTGCCGTTTTTCGTCGTGGTAGTCGGAATTTCAGTCATGGCAAGTTTACCGCTTTTTCCCACATTCTGGAATTCTATTTTCTCGATAGTCACCTCATCCGGCACAGGAGCTACTTTTTTGAATGTAAAGGTAACCTTAGTCAATGTGTGGTAGAAGTGTATATTCACACCCTCAATCCATACAGGACCTGATATAGCCGCTAGTACATCGACATGATTAGCAGCGGATTCATTCGCTGTATAATTCAGCACCATTTTTTCGGGATCAGTGAAACTCGCAGTAGGCGCATTCGCATCGTTGTACGGATACCAAGAGAAGAATTTCATGCTCGCATTCAGCAATCCGGGCCAATATTGCAACGGCGAGATGGTGGCTGTTAGGTCGGCGTTAACCGTGGCACTTGCATTGAAGTATGGTTGGGGAACGGAAGCATTGGGAGTCAGTGAGCCGTAAAGACCGAAAGTCTCTTCTTTCAGATCGGTATTCGAAGAGATTGCCGCACCACGAGTGTAGACATAGCCGCCTTCTCCGATACGTTGCACAACAATTAATTCCTTATCACACGTCATCTCTTCTCTGACACACGAAAAGAGGACAGCCGAAAGGACAGCCATTGCCATAATCATCCTAATATTATTAATAGTCTTTATCATCTTACTTCTTTTCCGAAATTAAAAACAATCAACGAAAGATATTACAAGCCCAGATCCAAGTCAATGTCTTGTCTTTCACCCCAATCTTCCACGCTTATCGTCAGTATCTGAATACCTATTTTTCCGACGCGTGCCGTTACCTGATACACGTTGTTCCGACGGATCTCCGTAAAAGGTTGCGCCGTCGGACTGCCTGTGTCGTCAACCTTTGTTACGCTTTCAATTACTTTCTCGGTTATTCCAGTGACGTCCGAAGGTCCTTTCGGGACATTAGCCATACTGATAGACAGTCGGTCGGAATAATCCGACTTGAATAGGCGTTCGGCTGTATAGAACGAGCAAAGCAACTTCCGGTTTTCAGCTCCGGCAGCCGATGAATATGCCCAGGTTTCTGTAGTCGTAGCCGTCCAGCTATGCGTTAACAAATTGCTTTCCGACACGTCTTCCTTCACTTTTCCGTAGTTTTTTGAAGAGTCGGCGTTATCACGCGTACCGTTATCCACGTTTCCCATCACGAAATAGCTATCGTGAGAGAAATTGTGCAAGGTGACACTGGTGCTTCCGGCAATATATCCGGTCACCGCCCCGCCGTCTATAGCTTCGATAAAGACATCTACTCTGGCTACGGCACGTTCGATCACCATTTGTACTGTTTTGGTTTCATCGGGTGCTATGGATATATCCCGGATCACCCCTGTCATAGGCATTCCAGTCGTCGAAATGATCTGCCCGTCATTATTCAGTATGCTGGAGATATCGTAAATCATCTCCTGCAATGTCAAAAGATTGGCTATACCGTCAAGTTTGCTTGTGAGGCTCTGCGGTTCGTTGGCAATAACTACGACCAGGATATCATTGCTGGAAGTCACTTCGAGAAGTTGCGCATCTATATCAGTAGCTGTCTCCGGAGTACTCAACAAGATGTGTTCATTCACATCCAGCCTCACGCCACCGGGCGTGCTGCCGAATACGATAAACCGCATGGAGTTTATCTTCTCCTGTTGTTCCACATCCCCATTGTTCACCAAGTCGATGCTAAGTTGCGCCCGGGTAGTATGGGCAGGCAACTCATAAGCCACATCAGCTTCTCTACTACATGAGAACAAAAGGATGGTGGATGCCAGACAAATGATATGTAATAGCTTTTTTCTCATTCTTAAACTTCCATCCCGTGGAGCCAATGAATCCAGTTCCCCACGACAATACCAATTTGAAGGAATCCTCCTCCGTTTTTTTCAACAACTGTAAATATCAGGTTCCATTCACTCTGCCTGTCAAGATATTCCTGAAAGGGAAGTTCCGTTCCGTCGTAACGGGAAACCGGCCGTGCAATACTCAAGAGTGTCATCAGATTGTAGCTCCAGACTTCAGCTTCGGTATTTGCATCCCTTATAATAAATTTATAATCCCATCCGCTCCTGTTGAGCAAACGCATCGTGTTCAGGCGTGCGGACATAACCACGTCGGATATTTCACCCAGACCTGTATAGTAAGGCACATAAGTAACCGGCCCTTGTCCTGCGGGTTCGTTTTCCCAAGAATAAACCGCATTTTCCGGCGCCTGAATTTCAAATGTATATTGTGTGCCATTCACTTTATTTTCCTCATATCCCATTAACGCGAGATTAAACCGATTGGTGTCACGTATCAGGTTCACCGGATAAATTTTATGGTCGGTACTGGATGGCAGGTGGTCCACTTCCACAACCTCTCCGAAATAAAGATGCTGAAACTCGAAATTAACAACATCCGTCTCCCGCTTCAGGGATACAATGACCTGTTGAAGGGTGGTAGTTCCCGGTGCCAGTTTATTACCTGCATTGTCCGAAAGCCGGAATCTGTCAGACAGACTTCCGACGGTCAGTACTTTATAACTTCCGAAATCGAGCTCGTCGGTCAACGACATCCGGTTTCCACCCACCAGCGCAGCAACCTCGGCACTTTTGGTGAAAAGCAATTTATCATCGCTGTCGAACACAAGTACATCCACCGATTTAACCTGCGGATTAAATGCATCCGCATATTCCATATTGTAGTCGAATACAAATTCCAACCAAAGTTCGCACCGCGGAAGGTCTTCGCGTATACTGTCGCACGAAGCCATACATAGCATCGAAGCAACGATAAGGAACAGCGATTTAGTTTTTCCGAACATATCTTTTTCTTTTAGGGGACAACCCTATCGGTTTGCCATTTTATATTGTCAGAGATCTCTATTTTGTGACCTCCGGTTATTTCCTCTTTTAGGGGCGCGCTTTGCATTTTATTGCATCTCGGATGCGCCGGTATATTTCAGTGCTGTTTTTGGGAAGCCTGTCACCGGCTTGTTTTTACTTTTTTTGGCGGTCTGTTCCGCACAGAATATCTATTAAAAAAAGTACAGGGCAGGCAGTCCGCACTGCCCTGTTTTATTTGAAAGCAAAGAGTTTATTTAGATTTCGAAATTTGTAGTCCAGTATATCCACGGAGCAACTTTAATCTCAAAATGAAGATAAGCACCTTTCTTATCGATATCTTCTTCTTCATCCGGATCTTCGGGACCACCGCCAGGATACCATGGTGTACCGTTACCATTCACCTTTGTCAGCGTAAGCGTATAATAGTTATTACGTACTACACCGTATTTTCCATACTCCATGTAAGAGTTGGCTGCATTATCATGACGAATCTCATAGTAGTAATAGTTGAGACTCTTTGGATACCAATAGATGCAACCTTCTTCTTTGCATAGTTCACCGCCATTCTGAATGTTGTTGGCGTCAAGAATAGCCTGCGTAAGAGATGCAAAACTACCTGGATCATTGGTGGTAAGTTCAGATTTTATTTGACTATAGAACAGTTCGCATGCCGAAACCAAGAGTTTTTCCTGGGAGTTCATAGCTTCTGAGTTTGTTTCTTTATCTTTAGCTTCTGTATAAGCAGTCAGCAAGTCGGCAAAACTCTTGAAGTTTACAGAGTTAGTTCCGTTAGGAAGACGATACCAGTCATTTCCTAAAGTAAATTCACCGGACTTCCAAGGTGCATATTGTCCCTTAAGTACCAGACGTGTAGCCGCCCCGAACTTCTGATATCCTTCAGCCATCGTATTCTCAATGCAGTATTTGTATTTTTTACTCGCATCCGTACTTTCAGTAACCCATTCTACCTTAGGTTCGCGAGTAGTAGCATCAAGTGTATTCTTAACAATGCCTGTAAGATATTCAGTTCCACCTGCAGTCGTAAAGTTCGGGTCAACTGTATAGAAGTTACTTTTGTAGAATCCGGTAGTATGAGACGACGCTGTGGTAGTCTTCTTTGCAAAAGGATAGAACAGAGAGTTATAGTAGTCTATAGTCCAGTTTCCAAAATCAAACTGTCCAAGACTTGCATTTGTTCCATCTTCAAAAGGTCCAACTGCTAATGGACTGCCAATCATAACTTCCAACTTTGCAGCAAGGCGTTCTATCTCAAGAGTAGCAGGATTACTTTTCGCTGCATTCTGAGCTTGCGCTTCCGACTTATAGTCACTGACCAAAACAATCTTGTCCGATACATCGAGCAGACATTCATCTTCCCATTTTGAATTGACATCATCGTAGAATCCGACATTAATCATTGCACAACCTTTGGAGTGCACAACCTCCTCTACCAGATAAGCATTGTTGGGCTTAGTATTGTTTTCAGGAACTGTAACCATTGCATTGATGGTAGCATAGGTTGCATCTGCCGCAATAGCATCCAAGCGACTCTTTAATTGGTAACCCGGATTGGCAACAACAAGCAGATACTTAGTATTCGGGTTCACTTTAACCGGAGTATTCGGAGTCGTAACTCCACTTGCATCATCTGTATCAAAAGAACTTGATCCCAATACCGTGGCATACTTAGTTGCCTTTTCATCCATAGTCACCACTTTACCCGCATCGAACGTAATCAAATAGAGCTCATTAATCTTGCTTTCCTTCTCCAAAGCCGTATGTTCACCAGAAGCACGTGAACCAGGCACTTTTGGATTAGTCAGACTAATTGATACGTAAGCTACATCATAACCTGCTCCCCCTTCAACCTCCGGATTTTCCTCCAGATTCTCATTTGAACAACTTGCCAATGCCACAACGGCCAGCAACGAAACTAAAATTGATTTAATCTTTAGCATAATACAAAAAATTATTAGAATTAATACATATATAATTTCCCACTTAATTAGTAAGTTTTACTTACCATTTTTTCTCATTTCGGCAGCATTAGCCTTCTTCCTGACTAATTCTTCCAGATTGCCCCTAGCTGCATCCAGACCTGACTGCTCTGCGACCTTCAAATACTTCTTCGATAATTCATAATCTCCCTTCATTAACATTAATATTCCCATAGCATTATTATATTCCGGCAAATTCTTATTTGAATTCACCATACCCAGATAACGTTCGGCCGAAACCAAGTCATTGCGTGATAAAGCGGCAGTAGCAGCATTTATATTTGCAATCTCACTCTGCGGATACATCCGTACAGCCGTTTCGAACACATCAATAAATTCTTGCGAGCCTGTCGGATAGGTATTAGCCACCAGAAACATTTCATTCAAGCTCAAATTCTGCGGACGCGTCTTGATAATCTCTTTCGCTTCCTCCACACTAAAATCCCTCACTTCGTAATTCACTTTGCAGATAGCCACACGCAGACTTGGGAAAATATACTTCAACAAGTATCGGTAAGGTGTTCCTCCGTGAAGTTGCATCAGTTTTGTTTCTCTTCCTTTTTCAATAGGTATATTCCTGATAATATCCAACACTTCGTCTTTATATTCCAATTCGATTGTTTCAAGCGCTTTCTCCAGTCCGTCCCAGTTTTCACCTCCAAAGACAATATAGTATTGGTTTCTCGGAAAATCGTACCTGTATGCCAGATAATCCCGAAGCGCCATAGCACGTCCTTCAGACAGACGTTTGTTCGCTGCCAATGTTCCTTCCGGAGACGCATAACCGATAATATCCAGACGGTTCACTTTCACATTCGGATCGGACTTCAGCTCATCGATCATCTTGCGGATTTTAGCTAGTTCCTGAGGATTATTCATGTATTCGGGACGAATATTGACTTTATTCACCTCGAAATCCAGAAAACATTCTGCTTGAATATCCCGTTGTTTGATTTCTTCCGCTTTCGGTTGCAGATAAGCAAACTGAGGAACCGCTACGTAAGGCGTCCATACACGTTCCAACGTCACTTTGCCAAACTCCTCTATGTTCATCAATGCCGTTTCGCCGCAACCACATTCATCACGCTGCACGTCCAAGCGCGCATCCTTCATCCATGATTCGAACGGAACCAGATATTGATACCGAATCGTATCATTTCTTAGTTTTCCAGCTTTTTCCACTATATATGGCTTCTCGTAGTTTCTTTTCTCTTTGGCGCTCATCAACGCAAGCTCACGCTCATACGCCAGATACTCGTCACGACCTTTAATAGAAACTTTCGGAAGATTCTGAGTACGTCCGGGAGTCACCAGCCGCGGAATAAAATCCATTCCCCGGGCAGATTTCACTTTCACATTATTCAAAACAAAATCTATATCGACATGAATAAAATCACCTTTCTGTTCCAACCGCACCGGATTCACAGTAATGACACCTTCGTAAGAGCGGGATTGAGCCATAGCTGTGTTTATATTCAGGCTGCAAACCACCAACATACACACAAGGAAACCTATTTTTCTTATTATCATACTCCTCATTATTTAATTACATAAATAAGTGACACACTTGCTTTAGTAGGCCCGAAATAGTTTTTGCTGCTTTCCTTTAGTCTCGTACCACAAGTAGCGCAAGGATACTTGTCATATACAATGTGCGCATATCCCACTCCGACAGATGTTTCTATACTCCAGCGTTTTTTCAGAATCCACGAATATCCTACGGAAAAGCCACCACCATAAAGATATCCCTGATAACGCGTATGCTGCATATTGTCACTGATAAAAGACCAGTCGGGCCATCCCCCTACATTGAAATCGGCATAATGTCCATGCATTCCGACAAACATACGGCGAAAACTCTCACAAAACCAGTAACGGATTTCGGGCTGTACCCCCAAATGACGGAGGCGTTTGCCGTCGGAAAGTTTCCACGGATTATAATTGACCGGAATATCCAGCGTCCATTTACGCGCCAGTCCGATCTCCAGTCCCAGATTCATGGTAGTAGTAGCGTCATACAGCAGATTGCTTTTCAGCGCAACCTTCTGGGCATGACCCTCGGAAATGGCACATCCGAGCATGAATAATATGAGTATAGCAACTTTCTTCATTTATATCACATTTACTGTTGTTTATTGCCCCAATTGAGTAACATCTATTTTTATGCGTTGCACATTACTGATGCCCGTTTTAACGGAAGACACCATTGTTGTGAGATGTACGATTCCGTTTCTGGAATCCGCCTCTACATTGGGCAATACCTTAATATAGATCTTACCGTCTTCAACGATAATGCGTTCTTCTCCTGTATGTCCCTCCGGCATTACGGAAGAATACAGACGAATCCAATTTTTAGCACTTTCATCCACTTCGCCCGTAAGGCAGAAATAATCGATTTCATACACCTCCGAATTTAAATTTCCAGTAGGCATGAGCTGAAGTGTACTTCCCGTAGCAGGAACAGCTTCCCTTTGTCTAATATGAACTTCTTTTTCCAAATTTCCTGTTTTTAATGTTATAAATTCATGGGGATAGTTTCTTGAGTGTCACTATAAGACAGAGAGCCAAGCAAAGGATTGCTCAACGGCTTAGTCAACAACCTGGCATATATATCCGCACAAGTTGTCACCTTCGATGTTAATTGAAAGAGAGTGCCGGTCACATTCGACCCCTGCACACACATCACAGATAATAAAAAAATCAAATATAAAATACTGATTGTAAGTTTTGTTATTTCTCTCATTAATTCTCTAATATACTTTCTTCTACTTCTTGTATATCTCTCTTATTTCTCTTTTTGCTTTTCTCTCAGGACAATATTTTTGTCCAAATCTCATATTGCAAATTTCGGAATATTAAAGGAGATACAAAATTGTATTCATTTCTGTTACAGAGAATCAACTTAGAATAAAGGGGCTAATTATGCAGGTAGTGAACAAGAGGGTTACGAAATTCACAACAAAAATATTTAATATCCTCATTTCTTTCGATATGCGAACATTAAAAAAATCCCAAGTTTCTCTCATAAAAACTTGGACAATGGAAGGAAGTTATAGTTTTCTGTGTCATTTAGACACAACTTAGGCACAAATTAGACAAAAAACATAGCTATTTTATACAACAAAACAGCCCAATAACTTGTATAATTTGTGCCTAAATGACAAAAAGTTCAATTTCTATATGTATATATAGTTATCAAATTATAAGGTTTTACGCTCTGTTTCCGTAGGTGCCACCTCATCAGGAATACTGAATTCGCGATTAGCAAACAGATCGGCAAGTCCTGAAATTTGTTTCAGACGCAACAATTCATCACGGTCCATACCAATATTTTTCATTATCCATTGATCGGACATACCTGCCTTGTCAAGTTCCGCAACAATATTGCACATCAATTCAATGTTATGCATTCCACGCGCACGGTTGTGCCGGATGGTCGAACTCATACGGTTAGACAGGTCTTTGTCTATCACCACAATCGGCAATAAGCCGTTTTCACGCTTATAGATTCGTTGGGAAGTTTTCAATACCGTATAGCGATGGTAGCCGTCCACCAGTATATAATGGTCTTCATCTTTATTGTAGTAACATACACATGGCATCGTAAAGCCATCTTCCCAAATAGAAAGTTCCAGCAACTTCATTTCAGGCGGTGCAACGACATTCGGATTATAATCGTTCGCATATACTTTTTCTACGGGTACCGCTTTTACCTCGTAAACAGGGCTTTTATCTACACTCATGATACTATGATTCTATATTGTTCCATAATTTGACTTCTCTTACTCATCTCCTCCTTCGTAGGTGAGAATCCCATATATTTGCAGGCATGGTCATTTTTAAGAATACAAACACACATTCGCTTATACGTGGGTATTTCTTTGAATTCCGGAATGTCGATATCATCCTGATATTCCATACGTACCGGTTTTTTCAACGTTTTGTAGTTACTGTTGTCCATAACGATAATTGGTACTTTCGCATCAATCAACTTTTGGATGGTAGCATCACTTAGACATCCACCTTTTGTCCGCCAGAAATTCACGCTCACTGAAAGTTTACGAAGATAGTTTTTCCTCGCCCGTTCCGGCAAAGTGGACAACAAGAAATACATAAACTCTCGCCATGTATATCCTTCGGGAAGTTTCACCGACTGCCATCCCATCGCATGAGTACCGCCATACATACCGGTAAAGTTCACACCGTTCACCCTTCCGACCATTTTGCCCCAGGTATTGGGATCTAGCACCCGGTAAAGTTGCAGACTCTCTTGCGCTTCGTTAATAAAAGGACTTGCTACACGCTGACGCTCCAAATTGACTCCAGCACGATAGTAAAGGTCATATAAAGTATTATAATCCCACTGGAATTTTCCATTGGCCGTCCATACATCCGTTGTCTTCCAGTCGAATATAGGATAGGCATTATAAATATCATTCCCTACTTTTGAAGTCCATTTGTATTTATGATACATCTGGAATTTACGGCTCATATAGATACATCTCCACCGGTTGAAACTCTCCTGTGTACGGATTCCGATCAGACAACAAGTGCGCACTGCGTCATTTTTGTTGTGTATCCATTGCGCAAAACGCATCTGGAATTCATAATCCCACATGGTTGTATTATAAAAAGGAAAATCATCTTTGGTCATTGCCTTTTTAGGCATGGAACGAACCCATATATTCTTTTTATTATCTTCCCAGGGACGCCAAAAGGATTGATACATCGAGGTACAGGTAGCCACACGGAAAGGAATACATACCCGGTACACATCCAGAATATCCTTGTTAGCTTCCAGCATCCGGTCCACATAGTCGATGGTCATTTTATACTGGATTTCATAATCCATGTGAAAAACTCCCAAACGTACCTTCAGGTTATTCTTCCGGATATAATCGATACACATATTCAGCAGTACCCCGCTGTCTTTACCTCCGGAGAATGACACATATATATTATCAAATTCATTAAATATAACTTTCAGTCGTTCTTGTGCTAATTCATATACATTCTTTGTGCCTGCTATTTTCTTTTTCGCCATAAGTTATCTATACATTTTTACATACCGTGTCCATTTCTTGTCCATCGATACAAATTCAAACTTTTCAAATGTTTCTTTATCTTGTACCAGTGTGACCGAATTGAGCAACCAACTCTCAGGCCCGAATTCCGCAATAACGGCAGGCAACAAATGCGACAGGATTTCCTCCCGTCCGGCGTCTTCTGCCTTTACATAATAATTATTGATTACAGCTTTCTTCCGGCTTTTCTGTTCCACCGGCACGAAGCCCACCACTTCTTTATCTTCAATCGCAATAAACCACACATACTCTTCGCCCGTCTTGAAAGGGTAATTATTGTTTGCGCGTATCACTTCGGGATCCATCACCATCGGCGCCAGAAGCCGATATAAATGTTTGTCTTTTCCTTTTAATCGTATTATCTGCATCATATCATTCAAAAATGGACACACAAAAATAAGGAAAAAATATCAAATTCGTCATTTCTGTTCCTAAAACATTTGTTTTTCATGTTATTATCTCTATATTTCGATATTTTTGCAAAGATGACTTCACATGCCAACTTATATTTGAAATGCAGCTTTAAACGGTGCTGCAAAAACTCAAACACCCGACAGAGATATGCAAACACATCTCCCACCTTGACATGGGGAATCACTCGTGGCTCACGATGCGTATCTGATATACGTTCCATTTCACAAAGAACATGTTCCAGTCGCTTTATTTCCTCATCAGTGTTTTGCATTGTACATTTCATTTGTTCCATTTTCTCTTCCTGATGAATATACAGTTCCCGCTTTCGTTGTAAACGATCTTTTATGGTCTCTATTCCTTTCGACATTATAAAATTTAGTTATATATAAACGGTTTGACCTTACTGATTATTAACCGGCAAAAATGCCATATAAAATCTAATCTCACATGCAAATATAGAGAAGATTGTTTAAATAATTAGATTTTTATTTAAAAATATTCATACTTATAACACATTTAAATTACCAGCATCATAAAATCGGTTTTTCCTTCCGATGAGACAAATTGTACTTTGGTGGAACATTTAAATATTTTAAACAACGGATAGTCAATCTTTTGACTGGTTGCTTCATGGCTGCCACGTACTGTCTGAAGTGGCAGTAGCTTATAGTCCATTACCTCATACAAAAATTGTCATTTATAATTTTAGACAGATTTTGGTCAAATATTCTTTTTTATTAATTAAAAAGGCTACAGTTTCTCAAACTAGTATTGGATTTCAGTCTCTTTTCCATATATTTGCGCCCGCATTTTTATTATTGAATCAACCTCCTTATTCAATTTACCAAAGCTAGATAAAACGAATGGAAAATATAAACGCAGTAATTACAGGAGTCGGAGGATATGTACCCGATTATATCTTGACCAATGATGAGATTTCCAAAATGGTAGATACCACCGATGAATGGATTATGGGGCGTATTGGTATTAAGGAAAGGCGTATTCTGAAAGATGAAGGACTGGGAACTTCTTACATAGCTCGTAAAGCTGTCAAACAACTGATAAAACGTACCCATACAAATCCGGATGATATTGATCTGGTCATTGTAGCTACAACAACTCCTGATTATCGTTTTCCTTCCACTGCTTCTATTTTATGTGAGAGACTGGGACTGAAAAGAGCTTTTGCTTTCGACATGCAGGCCGTTTGCAGCGGTTTTTTATAAACTATACCGACCGGGCAACTTGTCCGATTTTCGGCGATGGCGGAGCAGCCGTCATGCTTGAACCTACTACTGAAGAGTTGGGTGTTATGGATGCTGTGTTAAGGACAGATGGCAAAGGATTACCTTTTTTACATATCAAAGCGGGTGGTTCCGTATGCACTCCTTCTTATTATACCTTGGATAATCAAATGCATTACATCTATCAGGAAGGGCGCACTGTATTCAAATATGCGGTATCTAACATGGCAGATGCTTGCGAATCTATTATTGCAAGAAACCATCTAAGCAAAGACAATATCGACTGGGTGATTCCCCATCAGGCTAATCAACGCATTATCACTGCTGTAACACAACGTTTGGAAGTTCCCGCCGAAAAGGTCATGGTCAATATCGAACGATACGGTAATACCAGCGCGGGTACTCTCCCACTCTGCCTTTGGGATTTTGAAGATAAACTCAAAAAAGGAGATAACCTAATTCTCACTGCGTTCGGAGCAGGATTTGCCTGGGGAGCCATTTATATAAAATGGGGATATGATGGGAAAAAAAATAAAAACGTTTATTGAAAGTCTTACTTTTCAAAAACTTTCAGCAACGACAGTCTATCCTCCTCATTTTTTACCCTAAGATAGCTCCTGTAACTGCTGAATCCCGCCATCAACACCAAATCTATATTGTCTTTCTCCGAGTTTAAGGGCGACAAGCGGAGCCGGTCGAGATGATACAGCCTGCAACGGTTAATCAGACGGCAGAAATTCATGTTATATTCTTTATTGATAAAGCCCGAAATGTAGCTCCGGTTGGTATGCAACCCGGCGGCAAGGTCTGTAATCCGCAGGTTGGGATTGAGATAAGGTTTCTTTTCACGCAGGTAGTGCTCGAATTGTTTACGGCTGATAAAGGAAACTTTGGCAGCCGTATCCTCTTTTACATCTTCCGGTTGGATGATGAGGTAATTGTCGTTGAGCAGATTGTAGCAAAGAATCAGGTAGTTGATAAAATACGGCAGCGTTCCCACCCATGCAAAATAGCTGAACGAAATAGTGGGTATGCGGAATAACAATCCCGCCAGAGGAACCGGAACGGTAATCAAAATAAGCGCTTGTATGACCGCCAGCCAGGCGAGGGATGCATTATAGGCATCCGAGGAATAGTTCACGATGAACTTCCTGTAACGGCGTATGTTCCGCAGGTTCAAAAAAGGATAAAGCGTATTGTAAACTATAAAAACAGTGGTTGTCAATACATACATTATCCTGAACCACAAATTGGGTTCATCGGCGCTTGCTTCTGAAAAGATCACCGCCCGCTGCTGTTCCACCGGGACTATCATGTCGCTTATTATCGAAATGAGGGTAAAGAGAAGCGGAATTATCAGATGCAGGCGGTTGAGTTTGCGACGCTCACCGGTATTTGTTATGATGGAAACAAACCTATATATCATTACCTGGTCGAGCATGAGCGTGAACAGGAACACAGTATAGTAGGACGCAAAGAGGCGGGGACTGATAGAATAAAACACCATACCCAACCATCCGAGAGAAGTAATAAGATAGGTTAATGCCAGGAAGAGGCGCAGCCTCTTCTCCTGCACGTTATGCCTGCGTGCAACTGCATCCATCAGCATCATAATCATGCACACCAAAGCGCATACGATAGGAGCTGAAAAGGCGAAAGCGTCTATCTGGTCTATGTTTATCATTCCGTATCTCCTTTCTTTTTGTCTGTTTCGTTCTTTTGTTCAGCGTCTTCCCTTTCAGCGGCGGCGGCACGCGAATAATTGCGGAAATCCTTGAATCCTGCCTTGTCAAGCAGGGAACTGATACTTTTCCCCTGTCCGTCAGGTTGTGAACGGAGCTTTTCAAGCTCTTTGAGCCGCAGGCGGTTCAGGTATCGGTTGAAGTTCACGCCGTATGTCCGGTTTATAAATGCCGAAAGTGTGGTGCGGTTTATATCGAGCGCTTCCACCAGATCGGTAATCTTGTAATCCGGATTCAGGTAGGGCTTCTCATTGCGGATGAAACTCTCGAACCTGCGTCGGTTGAGTTTGCCGGAATGTTGCTTACGCGGAGCCTTAGCCTTCTCTTTGGTTTCCACAGCCTGCTCTTCTGTTTGTGGCACATGCTTCTTTGTTGCTTGGGGTTGCTTGGGTGTTTTTTCAGTAATGATATAAGGTACGTAATCCCGACGCATGACGTGGTATGCGAGCAAGACATGCTGCATGGCAATGCTTAATGCCACTATCAGTGTCCATATGGAAGAATAAAACTCTACACGTTTCATAAGGAAGGTGGGCAATACAGACGAAAATAGCGAAGCCAGGGATATTCCGATAATAAACAAGACCCAATTCGCAGGCCTGTGCACAATCGCCTTATTCCCTGTGGCCCTTTTATAATAAACGGCTAATACCCCGATGGCAAACAGATAATAGGTAAGTCCGAAAACGACCCGGAACAAGGGTTTTAATGTGTAAAAGCGGGCAAAAGCCTCATATCCGGCAGGAACTATTTCCGCTCTTCCCCTGACAATTTCCAACTGCACATCAAAAGGTACGGATAATGACCATATTAACGTAACCATCGCCAGTATGCCGGGCAATACATAATGGAGCAGGGAGAAATTCTCCGGTTGTCCGAGCCGGGTAAGGAAACGGATAATCCGAAAAAAGAAGATGGCAGGCAAAATAAAGGATAAGAGGCATACGATATTCAACCAGGTGAACAATACAGGACTGAACGCGTAACAAATTGTTATAAACCAAGCGATGCCCGAAATGGAAAAATAAAAGAGGACAATTCTTTTTAATCGCCTTTCTTCCCGTTTCAGGCAGTCCTGAAGCGAGAAAGCAACCAATATTCCGCTGGCAATAGCCGAAAAGAATGGAATAAGAGGTATTATCGCGGTTACGTATATTGATGAAATATCCACCTTCCAAATATATGGTATTTTTATCATAAATCCTCATTTTCAAGGTGAAAAACGTAAAAATATACCTTTTGGTAAGCCTTTTACGATTTGTCCTAATGAAAAGTGCCTTTAGGACAAATTGTAAAAAGCAGATTTTGTTGAATTGTCACCTGCCCTATTGGGTATTCACATACTTTTGTGTAATGTGGTAAAAAATAAAGATCACCAAGAGTGTTTGAATGTGATAATAATTCTATTAAAACATAAAACTTAATGTACAAACCTATGAAACATTTACACAAAATTCTATCGGTTCTCTTGCTCTGGGGAGTTTCGTTATGCGAAATTTCCCATGCACGGGCGTCTGAAACTGCCGGGGCAGATACAGTTGTCAGCTTCCGTTTTCTTCCGGGTGAAAACATGTTTACCCGCGCGGGCAACGAGGCGGAACTGGAACGGCTCTATGTGCTGATTGACTGTCACAAGGCAGAGATAGCAGCGGGCAGGATGCCCGTATATGTGGACGGCTATTGCGCTTCGCAGCCAACTGCCAAAGAGAATCTGAACACGGCATTTATCCGTGCCAACCGGGTAAAGTCGGAACTTATCACCCGGAAAGGACTGAAGGAAACGGATTTCGTGACCGCTAATTATGCGCGTGCGTACCATAATAATAAGGATATGGTGGTGGTGACACTCCGTATTCCTTCGGCTAAGGCTACGACGGAGACGACGCCCGCCAAAGAAGAAGTAGAACGGGAAGAACTCCGGCAAAAACAAGTAACCGTGGAACCGGAAACGAAGCCCGGATTGCAACAGGCAACCGTAAAGAAAGACCCCGTCGCCGAGAAGCAACCTGAAGCCAACAGGAATGTGGAACAACAGCCTGCGCCCTTCGCAGAGCGATTGACGTCAGAGCCGGAGCAACCCTACCGTTTTGCCGTCCGCACCAATGTGTTGTATGACGCCTTCCTGCTTCCCACGCTCGGCGTAGAATGGCGGGTGAACCGTGACCTAGGCGTAAAGCTGGACGGCAGTCTCTCGTGGTGGGGCGGTGAATATGGCAAAGTACAGAAGATGTGGCTCGTCAACCCCGAA
Organism: Bacteroides sp. D22; assembly: GCF_000163675.1. Lineage (NCBI taxonomy): Bacteria > Pseudomonadati > Bacteroidota > Bacteroidia > Bacteroidales > Bacteroidaceae > Bacteroides > Bacteroides sp. D22. The sequence continues at coordinate 233,798 of NZ_GG774802.1, forward strand.
GTGCGCTGGTACCTTTTGGATAAAAAGCGTTTTTATGTAGGCGTATCGGGCAGCTATGGGGAGTATAATATATATAAGTATATGTTGGGCGGTATTGTTTCAAAGGATACTGGCTATCAGGGAAAGCTGTGGAATGCGGGATTGACCGCAGGCTACCAGCTCTATCTGTCCCGCGACTTCTCCATTGACTTTAACCTCGGTCTGGGCTATACCCGTTCCGAATACGACAGCTTCGGGATGACCGACGGCGTGCGTGTCTATAAGGAACGGAACAAGAGCAAGCACTTTTGGGGACCCACGCAGGCAGGAATCAGCCTCGTGTGGACTATCGGTAGCAAATAAGTAGAACTATAAAAATACGGTATATGAAAATTATAATTGCATTAATTTGTGTCTGGGCTACCCTGTTCCTTGCGGGTTGCGACGTGAAGGACCCGATTTACAACACTCCGCACCCCGACCACGGCACCGTGCCCCTCACCACCGACTGGAGCGACATCGGTACAGGCCTGCCCACTCCCGAAAGCTATACGGTAACAGCCACCCGCGACGGCTCCGCTACTGCCGGCTACACCGCCACGCTCACGGGCGTCACCAACCGCCTCGACCACCTCTTCGAGCCGGGCGCGTACCGCTTTTGCGTCTACAACACGGCGGAGCATATCACCGTGAGCGGCACCGTGGCCACCGTCGCCGGGGCTTCGGGCAACGTGGACGGTGCGGGACAGTTCGTGCAGGAGATGCCGGGCTGGCTGTTTACGGACGTCGTGGACGCCACGATAGAGAAAGACACGAAATACGCGGTGACCGCCGTGATGAAACAGCAAGTACGCCAACTAACACTCATCATTGAGCCGACAGGCGGCAGCACGAACCGAATAGAGCACATCGAAGGTTACCTTTCGGGGGCGGCCTCGACGCTCGATTTCGATAACGGCACGCACTCCGCGCCCGCGAACGTAGAATTGCAGTTCACCAAAATCACCGAAGGCGCAGATGCCGGGAAATATGCAGCCACCGTGCGCCTGCTCGGTGTGGCGGGGGCGCGGCAGAAGCTGAACGCCCTGATCTGCTATACGGACGACACCCCCAAAGCTACAGACCTCACGAGCGACCTCACCACGAAGCTTGCCGCCTTCAACGCCGACAAGCGAACACCCCTTACTCTGGGCGGTAAAGTAGTGGAGACACCCACGGAAGCGGGATTCGGCGCGACCATTACGGATTGGATACCCGTTTCGGGTAGCGGAACGGCAGACTAAATACAAAATCAAGCAAATAGTTATCAATTTAAAGAGATTAATATAAAAATGACCATAATGAAAAAGTTGATTTTACCAGCAGCATTAATCACCGTATGCGCGGTTATTGTAGTTATTGTATCATGCGAGAAGGATAATATGCTCATAAAAGACGGCGCGGTCCGTTTCACTTCGGAAGGTACCACAGCTACGCAAACGCGCGTAGCTATCGACCCGCAAGATAAAAGCGTTTGGGAAAAAGCCGATCCCGTGGGAATCTATATGGTGAAACACGGCACAAGTGACGTGTTGGATAACGCGGAGAATATGAAATATACTGCTTCGGAAGCCGGGTTGTCAACCTCATTTGCTCCTGCGGGACAAGCGATTTATTACCCTTTGGATGAAACGGGAAAAGTGGATTTCATAGCTTACCATCCTTATCGGGCAACGGTGTCCGACTTTATTTATCCGGTAGATGTATCCAATCAGGCATCGCAGACAGGCATCGACCTGATGTGGGCGGCAGCCGACAAGCAGGGGACAGGATACAGCAAAGAGGATGGCAGGAACAACACATCCGTGGATTTGGCTTTTGACCATCAACTGGCGAAACTGAGAATGAATGTAACGAAAGACTCCAATGTACCGGGTGAGATTGTCAAGGTGAGCATCAACGGCATGAATACTACCGCCAGCTTCGACCTCAAGGGTTCGGGCGGCTTTACCGGTATGGGCAACGCGAAATCCTTTGAAGCATGCACCGTAACCGCCGGTTCCGTTTACGAAGCCATCCTGCTCCCTGTCGGTCCCCTCGACGCGACGCATACGGTGACGTTCACCACCGACCAAAACGAAACCTATACGTGGAGTATGTATAAGCAGATAGCAGAATTGAAAACCGGCAAGATATATACGTATGATATCACCGTGGCAAAATATATAATAGAGGTTACCGGAAACATCAACAGTTGGACGGTAGGCGCTACAGGAATCGGTAATGCCGAATAACAATCACTTAAAAATAAAAGAATTATGTTACGAAGAATAATTTATGCACTCATTCCCGCGGTTATATCCCTTTTCCTGTTTGCCTCATGCAGCAAGGACGATATGCCGGGAACAGAACCGGAGCAAACGATTTCTCCGCAAAAGATACGTTTCAACATGGCTTATGCCACGCCGGACAACGGTGCAATCGGCACGCGCGTCGCCGTAAGTACGGATGGGCACTATACCAATACGTGGCAGGAGGGTGACGTGGTAGGTGTCATGATCATAGACGATAAGAGGGGCTATAGCAACATTAACAGAAACCTTGCACAAAACATGCCGATGACGTATAAAGGCGGACGTTGGGAATATGAACTGCCGGATACCTGCACCTATTATCCCAAAGATGGAACGTTGAGTTTCATTGCCTATTTTCCCTATATGGTGGAACTCTTCAATTTTTCTTATATAGATATTAGTTTAACAAGTTTGGAAGATTCCAAATACATGCATCTCCTGTATGCCAAAACGACGGGAGTTCCTAATACCTCCGAACCCGTAACCCTCGAATTTTCTCCGTTACAGGCATGTATAGAACTGTCGGTGAAGGGAGTAAACGACCAGATTATCGCCGAGCTCCATGGGTGTGACATCGACTTCAGATTCTATGTGGAAACGGGAGAGGTAAAGGGTAATGACAGGATAAAGTCTATGAAACTACCCCGTCTGGAGCAGCCCGGCGATGCGGATTATGCGACACGCTATACCTACCGGGCGTTTCTTTACCCGCAGACGATAGCTGCCGGAACGGAATTGTTCCTGTTTAAGGACGCCGGGGGTAAGCAATGGACTTACCGTACGACAGAAGAAATAAAGCTGGAAGCCGGACAAGTGAAACCTTTTGAAATTACCCTGAAGCCCAAATAGATTGCAAACAACGCGACCCTCACCGGAATGGTCCTTTCTACCCGACGGAGGGGCCTTTTATTCGGATTCTGTGATGGTTTGGTTGTAGGGTACGGGAAGGTCGAAGCAGCAGGCGCATGCCTCGTGAAACAGAACGAATATAAACCATGAAAGATATGAAAATTACAATTACATTACTTTGCATCTGTGCGACCCTGTTCCTTGCAGGTTGCGATGTAAAAGACCCGATTTACAACACGCCGCATCCCGACAAAGGAGCCATCGTGATAACCGCTGACTGGACACAGCGGGGCGAAGGTATAGCCACTCCCGCGAAATACATCACGGAAGCGGCGGGAACCTCTTTCACCCTGCATGAACCGGTTGCAGCGCTGGCCGGGTTGTTCGTGCCGGAACGGACGGAGCTGCTCGGTTACAACCCTGCAGCACACGTTACGGTTAAGGACGGTGTGGCAACAGTGGACAACGACCCGGACAATGCCGGGATGCAACACCCTGACCCGGGCGTATTGCTGGGTGGTACGGTGACAGCGGATGTCGTGGCGGACGATACGGTAAGCGTCGTGTTGCCCATGCGGCAACTCTTCCGGAAGATAGCGTTCGAGGTGGCTATTAACGGTGGAGACAGCAGGCGCATTGTCGGTATCGAAGCCCGGCTGGAAGGAGTGGCGCCGTCCGTCGATCTGCGCACGGGCGAAGTGACGGGCAGCGCGGCTGCCGTGTCGGTTCCTTTTGTCCTGTCGGCAGAAAAACTGACCGGCACCGTGTGGGTTCCGGGGATGATTCCGGGCGCGGTGCAGCGTATGGTCGTGGCACTCACCTTCATGGATGGCATGAAAGACACGGTGGAAACCGATTTCAGCGAAATGTTCAAGGATTTCAATACCGACAAGCTCCATCCCATGCGCCTTACCGGTGATGTATATGCGCCGGTAAATTCCGAAACGGGCGGCACGATTATCGGCTGGACGGAAACAAGCGGCGGTGACGTAAATGCCGGAATGGAATAATCGATAAACAATCATAAACTATAAACTAAAAACAAATAGCAGATGAAACAATTCACACCAACCCGGCTTTTCGCTGTCACGTCCGTGGTAGCAGCCATGCTCGCCGCAGGATGCAGCGAGGAGAACAATGAACCCTCCGGCAACGCGTCGAACGCAGCCATTGTCACCGCCTCGATCGGCAAGACAGACAACGTGGTGTCCTCCCGCGCCGCAAACACGGTATGGGATGTCGATGACTGTATCGGCATTTCCACCTCTTCCGTGAATGGGAAGACAAACTATGTCAATATCCGCTACAAGACCAACGGCAGTGTGTTCAGCCCCGTACCCGGTGCGGCGGGCGAAGACAACACCATCTACTTTCAGGACAAGTCCCCCACGACCTTCACCGCTTACTACCCCTACGAGGGCGCGAACGGCACCAAGCCCGGCAGCGACGGCATCATCATGAAAAACCTCACCGTCGCCGACCAGAGCCCGGAGAACCTGCCCGCCATCGACTACCTCTGGGCGCAACAGACAGCCCAAAGTAGCGACCCGAAGGTCGATTTCCGGTTTTCACACCGTATGAGCCGCCTCATCCTGAACTTCAAGGCGGGTGCCGGAACAGCGCTCCCGAACGGGCTGACCTACACCCTCACCCAACTGGCAACGGAGGGAACCTTCGACACCTCCACCGGTGAAGCCAAAGCCACAGGCACGGTGTCCAAACTCGAAAACCTGCCCACCTCCACCATCGGGAGACAGATCACAGGCATCGCCATCCTCTGGCCGCAGGCGGTAAGTTCCATGCACCTGCAACTGAAGCTGGGCGATAACACCTTCGGCGCCGCGCTCACTTTCCCGGCCGGCACGGCAGGCGAAGCCCTTGCCCCCTCCACCTCCTATACCTTTAATGTGACCGTGGAGCGCACCCACATCACAGTTGGCCAAGCCGATATTGATGACTGGACAAGCGGCGGCAGCAAGGACATCACCCTGCAGGAAGCCCGCACCCTGACCTTCGACCCCAACGGCGGCAGCGGCACGATAGCGGGCGACAAAGTCTTTGAAAGCGCTGCGGTACTCCTGCCCGACGACAACGGTCTGACACCCCCAAGCGGCAAAACCTTTGTGGGATGGAACACCCTGCCCGGAGGCGGAGGCGAGTTTTATGCTGCGGGCAGCACGCTGACGATGCCTGCCGGAGACTTCACCCTCTATGCCCTGTGGTCGGGCGACGGCTCCAACAAAAACAAGCCGATTCTTATCACGGATGCGCAGGGGATGAAGGACATCGGGGCGAGTCACGATAGTATGGGGAAGCATTACCGCCTCTGCAACGATCTGGTGCTCAATGACTGGGAGGCTATCTATTACGACTATGGAGGCGGTCAAGGTGAGCCTTTCTCGGGAACATTCGATGGCGGAGGGCATACCGTTACTCTCAATGGGGTGAAGCCCATACGGGCACAATTCCATAGCATCGGTACCAAGTACGGTTACTTTATTTCTCTCTTTGCCTATATTGAAGGAGAAGTGCGCCGCCTGCGGGTGGACGGGCAGATAACGGTAGACGGCACGGATGAAAACGCAACTTACCATGCGGGAGGAATCTGCGGGTATAACAACCACGACACCGTTACCGATTGCATCTCCAACGTTACGGTGACTGCAACGGGAAAGATGTATAGGCTTAATGCCGGAAGCATCGCGGGATTTAATCAGAGTTATATCTTTAATTGTTATGCCACCGGAAAGATAGAAAGTACGGCTACTACCCAGTTCGTCTCTTTGGGAGGCATTGCAGGATCTAGCAACAACCGTATAGCCAACTGCGCCGCACTCAACAGCAATATATCAGGCAAGGATGGGCAGATGAATACTTACATCCACCGTATTACAGGAAGCACTGGCGGTAACATAGTCAACAGCTATGCCTCGGCAATACTGTCCGCTTCCGGAGATAAAGGACTCAATAAACCGGACGGCAAGGATTGCGATGCCAAGCCCGCCGCCTCGTGGTGGATGAAAGCGGGTAGATGGGCGAATAGCTACACGCTTCCCTCCGGCGGCGAGTACCCCCTTAACCCTTGGAATTTCACCACCACCTGGGAAGTCACCGACGGCAACCTGCCCGTGCTCCGTCGCAAGTAGCCGCGCCCGCCATTCATCAAGAACAAGAAATAAAAGCATAAGAGAACATGAAGATACACAACCATACCCTCCCGAAAGCCATCCGGCGGCACAGCATCCGCCGGTGGCTTGCCACGGCGACAACGCTGACGGCAATGCTGACGGTGACACTGGCAACCCTCACGGGGTGCAGCGCGGACAACGATCCGGAAACAGCTACCGGCGGTGACGGCACCTCCGTCACCTTCGGCGCCACCATCGCCGCACGCGAAGGGCACGACACCGGCAATGCTCCCGCTTCACGTGCCATCCCCGACGGAACCTTCGAGGAAGGCGACCAGATTCTCGTCCACATGGACGGCAAGCGGAAAGCCTTCATTTACAGCACAGCCCAAGGCTTTGTGCACGCCCCCAACTATCCCGGCACGAACGTCGATCACACACCTCCCGTATGGAAAAGCGGGGAAGCCGAAAAAAGTGTCCTTGCTTACGGTACCACGGCCTGTATCTTTTTTACAGCGGACATGGAGTACGAATACAAAGCCAGTGTACGTACAGTACAGAATGATGACCGTGAGTATAAGCATAGCGATTATGTCTATACCGCACAGACACTCTACCGCAGCAATCCCGCGCTTAGTTTCCGCCACGGCATGGCGCGCGTCGTCCTCCGGTTGCGTTCCGGCGGCTCCCTCACGGATGAGGACGTGGCAGGCGCCACCGTGCTGCTGGGCGACAAGAACCTTTTTACAATAGCGGACATCGACCCGCAGACCGGGACATTGACAGCCCATAAGCCTGAATCTAATGAGTTGGGACCGCAAACCATCACGCCCCACCGTTGTGCCGCCCCCCCCCCGCGGGCTACGCCGTGGCTTATGAAGCCCTGCTGCCCCCGCAGGACGTAAGCGGGAAAGAGTTCATCCAAGTCCGGCTCTCCGATGGCACTGAACTGGGCTATATAGCGGAAAGCGGCAGCATGCTGGAAGGCGGACACGAATATATCTATAATGTGACCGTGGATGCTGCCCAACAAGTGCCGGCAAAAAATATATCTTATAGCATAACACGACACGTACATCGTCCGACATCGCAAACGACGGAGTGATATGCGGGAAGATGAAAGGAAGATGAAAAAAAGAAATAGAAAGAAGGCACGTATCTGAAACTTGTAAGAAAAAGTAATATATTGACTGGAAAAATGCTGATAACAATATTTATAAATGGGCAGAAGAAGTTTCTGTGGATCAGTTGTAATTCCTGGGGGATTTGGTTCAGGACAACCATATCCCTAAAAATTGATTCATTCCTGCACGGAAATGAGCAAAATCATGCGATTTTCTCTCTACTATAAAGTTGAAAAAGGGTTCTTCGTCAAATTTGGTGGTACTTCTTCTATTGTGAATAAAGAATCTTGGCTCTCAGTAGTTTACTTCCTGCCCTATTGTACATCTGCCTTTTTAGCGCTTTAATTTTATTCACTGTCCCCTCCAGTAATCCATTACTGAAGGGGAGATCAATAGCTGCCTGTACTGCCTCCCAGTCTTTTTCAATACCATATGCAAAGTTCGTCAGTGCCATATTCCGTGTTGCCTTCGCTTTTTCAATCCACTTTCTAATATCCTTATCATAAGTGTT
>NZ_GG774801.1:0-96423 GCF_000163675.1 Bacteroides sp. D22
AAGTGACAGGATGGCACACGTTTCAGCGGTATATCATACCATCATCTCAACCTGTAAGATGCAGGGTGTGTCTGTGCTTGATTATTTCAAGAGATTTTTCAGCGAAATTGTTAAAGGACGTAGGGATTATGAACATTTGTTACCCTTGACAATCGGACTGGAGTAATAACAAATATTAAAAATCAGTATCTTTTTTGACGTTATTTATGAGGGAACCGCCTTGTGGCGGCTTTCCTTGGGGTACACGTCAAAATTGGACGCTAACATATAAAAATAGCGAATACCTATCTTTATGATAGGTTAGTTAGCGTCCAAAAAGACGTATATGAAATTCCCTAAAGAATGAAGACATTTGCAACTGTAACCTTGTGGATAGTGCTAGGTTGTATCGATTACGAGAATCTATTACCGATAACTATCGGGATAAGAAATAAACATTAAAAGAAAATTTTTATTTTGGCATTTTTTATAAAAAAAGCCTCTGAAGTGCGGACTTTACTATATGATATGTCAAAATTGGTGCTAACCCCCAATGTCAGATTATACATCAAATAATAAGCGAATAGCGAAGAACACGATGTTTTTGTATATCCGAATGTTTTTCTCGCTGATAGTGTCTTTGTATACGTCAAGGGTGGTGCTTAATACCCTTGGTATTGTAGATTATGGAGTGTATAACACAGTGGCGGGATTTGTCACTATGTTTGCGTTCCTTAATTCTACATTGTCTGCAAGCATGCAGAGATTTTATAATTATGAAGGAGCTCGCGATGGTATAGAAGGATATAAGAGAGTATATTCAGTTGGTATACTAATCCATGTGATTGTTATGCTGATCATTCTTGTATTGTTGGAGACTATTGGTATCTGGTATATAAACAATGTGATGGTTGTACCTGAAGATCGCTTAGTAACAGCAAATGTCGTATTCCAATTCTCTGTTGCATCACTTTGTCTGTTGGTGATGACGATACCGTATATAGGAGCTGTAATGGCATCAGAGAGAATGGACTTTTATGCAATAGTAAGTGTGATGGATACCTTGTTTAAATTGCTTTGCATATTGGCATTGCCTCATCTTCCATTTGACAAGTTATCTACTTATGGAGCATTATTGCTGCTTATTTCCATAATGGATTTCTTGGCATATTCAATATATGTAAAGCGAAAGGTTTTAAAGTTCAAACTTGAATTGCACGCTGATAAGTTATTAATTAAACAGCTCTTATCATTCTCGGGGTGGAATGTCATAGGAACCTTTGCATTTATGTTAAAGGGGCAAGCCTTAAATATGTTGCTCAATTATTTTTTCGGACCTGTCATTAATGCGGCCCGTGGTGTTGCTTACCAGATAAATGGGGCCATCAGTTCTTTCTCTTCGAACATTGTAGTGGCTTATAGACCTCAGATTGTACAAGCGTATTCCAGAGGCGAAGAGTCAAGAGTAAATTTTTTATTTTTCTCACAATCCAAGATTTGTTTTGCACTAATTGCTTTATTGATCACTCCAATAATAATCGATATTGACTATATCTTGGGTCTTTGGTTAGGGGATGCTGTGCCCCAATATACGGACATCTTTGCTACTTTGGTTTTGCTTGATTCTTTGGTCTGTACGCTCAACGCCCCATGTACACAAGTTGTTTTTGCTACAGGAAATATTAAAGGTTACCAAATCGCCTCTTCATGTGTTAATCTATTACTCTTGCCTGCATGTTGGCTCTTTCTGTACCTCGATTTTGATGCCACATCAACGTTTGTTATAACCATAATATTTTCAGTTCTGAATCAGGTTGTATGTGTAATTCAAATGCTGAAAGTATTTAACCTGAATGTTAAACAGTATTTATTAAAGGTTATTGTTCCATGTATGGCATTCATTTCCTTGTGTTCGCTTCCGGGATATTTAGTTTACATAAATATGAATCAATGCATCCTTCGATTAGTATGTATTGGATGTGTAAGTGTCCTTTGGGGATCCGCTTTAGCATATTTATTACTCTTTGATAGTAGTGAAAGAAAACGAATTATAACAATGATAAAGCACAAGTGATTATGCCAAAGCTTTCTGTGATTGTCCCAATCTATGGGGTAGAAAAATATATAGAAAGGTGTGCTCGTAGTCTATTCGAGCAGACACTTGAGGATATTGAATATATTTTTATTGACGATTGTACCCTCGATAAATCTATTGGGATTCTCAAACGACTTATCGAAGAGTATAGAACAAGTCTTAAAGAGAAAAATTATTCTGTGACTATTGAGAAAATGCCAAAGAATACAGGACTACCTGGTGTTAGAAAATATGGAATACAACTGGCTACAGGGGAATATGTAATTCATTGTGATTCTGATGATTGGGTGGATTTTGATATGTATCGTCTAATGTATGAAAAAGCAAAAGCAGATGATGCGGATGTTGTTTCTTGTGGTTATATAGTACATGATGGTGACCGACACCTTCGTCAAATGAAGGAGACTCCTAAAGTTTTGAAGGAGGATGCGATTAAGCAAATGATGCTGCAACAAACCCATTGGGTACTTTGGAATAAGCTATTTAAAAGGTCATTATACAATAACCCACTTATATATCCTACAGAGAATATGGGAGAGGATATGGCTCTTTCATTACAATTAATGTATTATTGTAATAAGATGAGCTATATAGATGATGATTTATATTATTATTTTTATAACCGAGAATCTTTAACAAATACAAAGGACGAAATAGCTTCTTTGAAGCGATTTAGTCAAACACATAGGAATTGTGAATTAGTGTATGACTTTTATTCATCTAAAGGTGATTTCAAGGTATACAAAAAAGCATTAGAATGGCTCAGGATGGTTGTAAAAATGCACATAGATAAAAGTACACATAAGGGTAAAATTCTATGGAAGTCAACTTATTTTCATGTAGAGTTTAAGTTATTGTTTAATCCCTTAATAACTAATGAACAAAGAAAGATTGTTTTACGAAAAATTCTTCGAAGATAGGACATGAACACAAAAGCATTATCATCATATCAACTAACCTTAGCATACATAACTATTTTTTTATGGATAGTATGGAGACCATTCTCTTTGATGGTTATTCATTTTGATGCTGGTCAGCGTGTATCTATACTTTTCTTGGTATTATGTTTGTTCTTTACAGGTTCATTATTGGTTAAATTTATATTTACAAAACCTATTTCATTACTCTCTTGGGTGTGTATCTATGGATTTGTGAATGCCATAATAAAACATTCTGCTCTCTTAGAGCAAGATAATGGGTACTTCTACCTCATGTATCATACAGTAATGCCTTTTTTGTTATTTGTTATAGCAATTCTATGTTTTGAGAATGATTTTGAAAAGACTGTTAGAGTAGTATCCAGAGCTTTGGTTGTCTATTCAATAATAACCATCGCTTTTGCGGGGAACATTACCGGAAATGAGAGAATGGAGTCTGGTTCAATAAACATTAATGAAGTTGTTCTTTATTGCTTGTGTGGCGTTAGTTTTATGTTTTTAAGATATGTAAGAGGTCAAATTTCCAAAACTGAAATGCTTACGGTCGCTTTCCCCATCTTTGTTAGTGTGATGGCTGGATCTCGTATGGGGCTACTTACACTCTTCATTATTGTGATTGGATTATTATCCTCCAAATTAGATTTTAAAAAAACAGGAACATTTATATTCTTGATAGTAGGTAGTATTGTGTTATATTTTGGTATTGACTATATATTGCATAATACTTTTGCTGGTGAGCGAGTACTAGGAACCCAAAATGAAGTAAATGATAGATATGCAGATTTCAAGACAGGAACCATATTGGACTTATTGGGAGATAGAGGTTTTATGTATTATTATAGTTGGCCTCTTTTCTTAGAACACCCAATTACAGGAATTGGTCTCTACAACTATATTCAATATAGCCCTTGGGGAATGCGCCTTCATACTGAATATGCAACACAATATGTAGAAAATGGATTACTTGGTTTTATTCCATTCATTTCCTTTTTGATCATTTTATTGAAGAAGCTTAAGATAACAAAAAAAGAAAATAAAATATTGAATGAGGTTAACAGTATAAAAATGATATTTTTTATCTTGTCATCTGTATTGTTTTCAAATCTAGTACTGTGGTCTTTTGACATGGTATGTGTTTATTTGGTATATGCTATGGTTGCGGTATATCCATCGCATAACTCGAAACTTCATTTGAAATAAAGATAATGATTATGAGAACAGTACTATTTTTTTCTTCACTTTATCCGACAATAACTGGAGGAATGGAGGTATATAATTATCATCTTTCAAACAAGTTGCTTAATGGTGATAGAGATGATATTATTATGGTTACTTCAGACCCATCTCGAAAGGCTAGTAGTAAGGTCGTCAAAGTTAGTAATCGGTTGTTTTTGACACGCAGATGGGGGCTTGATATATTATCAATGTTTGTGTGTTGTCTCTTTTCGTCCAAGACAAAGATTAGAGATTGGAACTGTATAATGGTTCCATATACAAGCAGTTTTGAACTGAGTGTATGGCCAATTCTATTATTTCAAAAACTATTTGGCTTTAAGTACTCCATTCATTGTCATGGAGGGGGTGCCAAACCTTGGAAGTATTTTAACCTGCAGAAATCTTTTTTTGATAAGGCTATTCACAAGGCAGCAGTGTCTGAAGCGTTAAGAGTAGAATACAGCAAGCGTCTTGGATATGAATTGGAATATCTACCACCATTGGTCGAGTTCACTTCTCCTCAGGAAGATGTCCAGTCTCTTAAGAAAAAATATGGTGTAGAGCGTTTCAAAAAAGTGATTCTTTATGTAGGAAGTATTAAGCCTTTGAAAGCTCCTGAGGTTCTTTTGAAAGCATATAGCTCTTTTAGTGCAGATGTAAAGTCAGATACTTGCCTTCTTTTCGCAGGAGATGGTCCATTGCGTAAGGAACTGGAGCAGAAGTATGTATCAGATTCAATTATCTTTTTGGGTAGTGTACCTAACAACAAAGTATGCGAACTTTTTACATTGGCGGACTACTACTGTATTCCTTCGTGGTTTGAGGGGACATCGGTCTCTCTCTTAGAAGCAATGAGTAAACAATGTTGTTGCATAGGTACAGATGTTCAAGGTATCAATACTATGATTCAGAATGACGTTACAGGGCTTTTGTTTCTGAAAGATGATGATGTCGCACTCTCACAATTGTTCTTGAAGGTGTTGAATAACGAGCCGCTCTCACATAGTCTCGGATTGAAAGCGGCAGAGTTCTACAATACACATTATTCGTATTCCAATCATATATCTCAAGTTCTTGAATTCATAGATTATAAATAATATGCGCAACGTAATCATGATGCACAGTGTAGGTAGCATACACACAAGTTGGAAAGAGGCTTGGCTATCTATCGAAACTCAGCAGTTTAAATATTTGTGCAAATATTTAAAAAGACATAAGTATCGCACCCATTATCTTGACTATTGGTATATTAATGAAGGAAAAGGTATTGATAAGAAAGATCTTTTCTTGACATTCGATGATGGATATCTGGATAACTTGCTTGTTGCATATCCGATAATGAAGAAGTACGGCATTAAGGGTACAATCTTCATTAATCCTGAGTTTGTTGATCCTAGTTCTGGTATTAGAACATTGGAAAGCAATAAGGGAGAGACAAGAGGTTTTCTTAATTGGGATGAAATCAAGTTTCTGGATAAGACAGAGGAGTTTGATATACAATCTCACAGTATGTCACATAACTTCTATTTTAAGTCAGACAAGTTGATAGACATTCATGATGGTAGTGACAAATATCATTGGTTAGCTTGGATAAGCAGGCCTAAGCGTAAACCATTCTGGCAACTTGAATCACAAGGAAACTTTACTCCTAAAGGTTATCCGGTATTTGAGTATTATAGAGCTTTGGGACTTCGCAGATATTTTCCAGATGAAGAATTGATTAAGTTATCAGAAGAACTGTATAATGAGAATACTCCAAAGGAACAAATTATTGAACAACTGAATTTTTTTAAGAAAACACATCCTGGTAGATTTGAGAGTGATTCTGAAATGGAAGAACGCTTCAAATATGAGCTTTTTGATAGCAAGAGAATACTCGAAGAAAAGTTAAACAAACAGATAACGATTCTTTGTTGGCCAGGAGGCGGTTATAACGATGCTTCATTACGTATTGCTCAAGAGGCTGGATATTGGGCGTCAACAATAGCTTCGGCAGATAATACGGGGTTCTTTGATAACTCAGGAAATATCTACAAACGAATTGTAAGATATCCAATGTCTTCAAATGTAAAATGTGGACAATGGGTGGGAAAAACAAGAGTCGTGATTGCGACCCTTCCTGCACATCTTGTTGTAAAAATGAAACTCGAAGAAGGAGATTTCATGTGGAAACTATTTAGTAAAATCAGAGGTTTAATTAATAGAATGAAATAGCTATGAGACCAATATTATATTATCTGAAGCATCCAAAGGATACTGCAGTGTTTGCATTTATGAAGATAGCACCATTTCTACCAGATTCTCTCCATCTACGTATTCTTTATAGGATTGAAATGGGTAAAAGACTCAATTTGTCTAACCCGGTTACTTTTTGTGAGAAACTACAGTGGCTGAAACTCTATAACAGAAAACCAGAATACACTAAGATGGTGGATAAACTTGCGGCGAAAGAATATGTTGCAAGTATAATCGGTAATGAATACATTATTCCTGTTTTGGGAGTTTGGAATAATCCTGAGGAAATTGACTTTGATAGTCTTCCAGTACAGTTTGTACTTAAAACTTCTCATGGAGGTGGCGGAAACGGAGTAATAATCTGTAAGGATAAATCTAAACTGGATATTAATGGTACAAGAAAGAAGTTGAAAGAGCTTATGAAGCAGGATATTTATCGCTCTCGTGTAGAATGGCCATATAAAGATGTCCCTAAGAGGATATTTGCTGAAAAATTTATGGTTGATGAAAGTGGAAATGAACTGAAAGACTATAAACTTCTGAATTTTGGAGGTGAGCCTCTCTATATAGAGGTAGATAGTGGCCGTTTTACTGATCATATCCGTAATATATATAATACTCAATGGGAGTTTCAGAATATCGCCATAGGTTATAGGAATGACCTTGGTGTACATTTTGAGAAGCCTAAAGAATTGAAAAAAATGGTTGATTTGGCGAGAGTCCTTTCAAAAGGTCTTCCTTTTTTGCGGACTGACTTTTATGTAATTAATGACAAAATATATTTTGGTGAGCTTACTTTTTTCCAGAGAAGTGGATTTACTTCGTTCACTCCTTCATCTGTAGATTTAGCTCTGGGAAATAGGATCGTCTTACCAGTTAAAACAACCCAGAAGTGAAAATAGTAATAATCACCGACCATCTTCGCGGAGGTGGAAAAGAAAGAAGATTAATAGAGCTGATTAAAGTTCTATCAACTTCGAACGATAAATATCAGTTTGTCATCATTATGATGGATGGTAAGAGCGAGGAGGATATTGCATATAAGTATATTCTGGAGTGCGATATCCCTGTCATCTACCTCGGAGGAATGAGTCGTATTAAGCAGATATCGAGAATCTACTCGATCTGCAAGAGCGAGAAAGTGAGTCTTGTTCATTTCTGGGCACCAATAATCTATGGATATTGTCTCGCTCCCATTCGTTTGTTTTTGCATATACCAATGATTAGTTCCTCCATAACTAGTGCTCGCAAGCAGGGAGGTAACAAGTTTTGGATGTGTAAACCTTCATATCTGTTGTTTGATAAGATTCTCTCTAACTCTTATCAGGCGTTGAAGATTAACGAGGTTCCGAAACGGAAGGCAATCTGCATATACAATGGTTATAATCCAGAACGTTCTTTTATTAAGACACAAGCAGAGGAAATACGAAAACGTTACAATATAAAGACTACTCATATTGTTTCAATGGCCGGAGAGTATTCTTACCGCAAGGATTATCCTCTTTTCGTAAAAGCTGCAAACAGAGTGCTTGAGCAGAATCCGGATGTCACATTTCTCGCTATGGGTAGTGGAGATTCTACTCCATACGAAGAACTCATTGCGCCAAACTGTAAAGACCGCATTAGATTTGTCGGACGTGTGACTGATGTGGAATCTGTTTACAATGCTAGTGATGTAGTGGCACTTGCTACAACCGTCGAGGGTGTGAGTAATGCAATTATGGAAGGAATGGCGCTTGGAAAACCGATAGTATCAACAAAAGGACCATTCGTTGGAACTTCGGAGATTGTAGAGCACGGTATAAGCGGATTCCTTACAGAGTATCACGATGATAAAGTATTCGCAGAATATATCCTATGCCTTCTTTCCGATTCAGAGCTTCAACAGCAGATGGGTGAAAGAGGAAAGCGGATTGTAGAGGAAAAGTTTAGCATTGAGCAAATGATTAGTGAGTTTGTAAAAGTGTATGATATGTACAATAGTAAGAATTCATAAGCATGCTGTTTAATTCCTAACTTAATTTGTTTCTTCATCTTTCTATTGTATTGGATGATATCAGTCACATACAACAAGGCGAGAAATCTAGTATTGCGATATATGAGAGAATTCTTCAAATAAATTGTAATTAACAAATACTATATAATATATGATACACAAATTTTGGCTAATGCTATTTTACGGAATAGCCAACCATCTCCCAGATTCGTATACAATGTTTTTGGGCAGACTTTCTAATAAATTACGCATTATTATATGTAAACATATCTTTAAAGAATGTGGAAAGGTAACAACCATCAATCGAAATATCTATTTCGGAAATGGCAAAAACGTAGAGATTGGAGATTATAGCGGGATTGGTTCAAATTGCGTTTTGCCAAATGATATAAAGATTGGTAAATATGTAATGATGGGACCAGAACTTTATTGTCTAAGTTACAGTCACATAATAGATAATCCTGATATCCCGATGTGTCAACAGGGGGGGGGTAAGGTGTTCATATTCAGGGATTTGTATCGGAGATGATGTCTGGATTGGTGGCAAGGTAATTATTACAAAGGGACGGCACATCGGTAATCATAGTATTTTGGGTGCAGGTGCTGTAGTAACAAAAGACGTTCCTGACTATGCAGTTGTGGGCGGTAATCCTGCAAAGATTCTAAAAATGCGTAAATAATCATCGTAAATTTTATGTTCAGCAAATGAGTTTTTCATACATTATATTGCTTTTTAAAAAACATAAGAAGCATTTGCCCGAGAGATTGAAGGGTACGTTTATTGGCGAGTTTTGTCGCTATGGTTTTATGATTTTCCTTTCTGCCTGGATACTGCAAGGAGTTAGGATTACTAATTGGCGAGAGGTGGTGATTCGCTATGCGATAGATATCATACTTATGGCAATTATGATTTCTTTTGGGGTTCATTGGGCATTGGCATTCTTTATTGCTCATAGCATTAACTTCACTTTGAACGGTCAGCTCTTCGCTATGTACACCCACATGGGTGCTACCGGTGTAAAGGCAGAAAAGTTCTTGAATGACACAATCAAGATGAGCAAGATGATCGAGAAGCATAAATTCATTCGTGCTTCTATCGCCTATGGCTCATTGTCAAGGGGATGCTATAAGAGGACTTCAGATATTGATATCCGCTTGATACCGGCAGAAGGAGGATGGTGGGCAACGGCTTTCTATGCAGTATGGCTTAGGACATGGGCATTTTTCGTTCACTATCCGCTTGATATGTATTGCTATGATCCGAAGGTGGTAGTTAAGAAGATGCGTTCGGACGAGCTACCTATTATGGTGAATGAGAGGGACAAATGTATGATGCAATGGTATCCAGAGCGAGTAGAGTTTGACGAGTTTATCAAGATATTTACCGAAGCAAATATTAAGTAATATGACACGAACGAAACGATACGATTGGGTTGATTTCATGAGAGGAATAATGATGTTCTTGGTGGTGCTGTATCATAGTGAAGTTTATTATGGTTCCGGACATTCATGGAGCTGGATATTCGAACCTTTCTTTCTCTCAGGTTTCTTCTTCATCAGTGGATATCTCTTCACAAGAGATATTACTAAAGTAGATTTCATGTCAAAGCTTAAGCAGGTGTTTAGGGCTATCATAGTACCGTATTTCATATTTGTGATAGTGATGGCTTTTCCAAAGATAGTATTGGGACATTCGAATGCACAACAGATTCTTATTGACATTGTCATGTTAAGAGCATCGTGGTTCGTTATTGCCATTGCAGTAATGCAGTTGCTATATGCTGCTATATTATACATTAGGCCATCTGTGCCAAGTATAGTTGTTTCCACAGCCTTTATGTTTTTGATAGGTTATGCATTTGTGCTGATGTATCGTGACTGTCAGCAGTGGTGGGTAGAGAATCTATGGTTATACTCAAATGATTTACCAAACCGACTGCCGGCATGCTTGAATCTTGCACTTGTGCAGAGTCCATTCTTTGCGTTGGGAATACTTTTCAAATATTTTGAAGGTAGTATTTTAAATATGTCATTTGTGGTGGGGGGGGTAAATCGTTGATAATCAGTATGCTGTTGTATGTTGTGTTGTATATTTGGATAGATCATTCTTATATAGGTAGCTCAATGTGTGTAGCGATGGATCAATACAATAATATATTACTTATCTTTTTAATAGGACTGATAGGGATCTGGGCATTAATGTGCATAAGCAACAGGATACAGAACGGAAAATTGCTGAACTATATCGGCAAGTATTCGATATTGTTTTACTTTTTAAATGGTGCAACCCTCACATTCGTATCAGCATTGATGAAGAAGGTTGCCTTTATGGATCCTGATAACTATTTCAATCAGTTCCTTGTTGCGGTTATCGCTACAGTTGTTATGTTTCCTTGTGTATGGTTTATCAACAAGTATTTGCCTCTGCTTAGTGGCAATAAAGATAGTTTCAATAAGTTGTCGAAAAAATTGGGACTCAGAATTCAATGGTAGTTCTAGAACTACCTGAATAATAGAAGATAATTCTTTGAAAGAATAATGAAAGTATTGAATTTGATTTGGGGCTTCACTTTAGGGGCTGGTATAGATAAGTGTTTTCTTACCTATGCTAGATTGGGTGAAGTGGATAAGGAGGTGGAAGTCCTGTCCGTCTGCATTAATTTACAAAATCTCAACTCTCATATAGAGCCACTTCGTGAGATAGGAGCTGAGTTTATAAATATTAAAAGCAGGACAGACTTTTCTTGGGTTAATAAATTGAAGGAACTTGTAGATAGGGAGCAGCTCGACATAATATTTACCCATGGTTTCAATGGTGCCATTGTCGTGCTGATAGAGCGTTTGTTTAAAGGGGTAAAGTTACCTGTAGTATTCTCCTACCATGGCCTTTATAATCCTCCGACTCCTTCGCGAAAGTTTATAGCACCCGTGTTTAATGGTTTGCCAATATGGATATATAAGCACTTAGCCAAGAAGGTGGTCAGTGTTTCTGATGATTCGGGCAGGCAACTGATTACTCGTGGTGTTCCTCCATCAAAGGTGGTAACTGTATATAATGGAATTAAGGATATCTGTACTGATACTAAGGTGGAGATGAATAATGATGTAGTAAACATCGTGAGCTGTTCGCGAATTGATGCCATCAAGGGATTAGATGTACTTCTTGACGCATTAGCTATATTGCGAGATAAAGGCTTGATGTTCCATTATTATATGATTGGCGAAGGTCCGGAATTGGATTCACTGAAAAAACATTGTGCAAGCTTAAATCTAAATGATTATGTCACCTTTGCAAGTTATCAGACAAATATTGCAGAATGGTTGAATGGGGCTGATATTTTCACTATTACATCCTATCAGGAGAATCATTCGATTGCTGTTTTGGAGGCTATGCGGGCAGGTAAAGCAATTGTTGCCACAAATGTTGGTGGTAATGGAGAATCAATCAGAGATAGTTATGAGGGGTATCTCGTACCGGCTGGTGACACAGATGCATTAGCTGACGCTCTCGAAAAACAGATTAAGAATGGGGATTTAAGACTCCGGTTCGGAGATATGGCAAGAAAACGATTCGTCAATCTATTTACTGAAGAGGTTATGATGAAGAGTCTTGTAAAAGTTCTGAAAAGTTAAATGAAAGTCTTATTATACACTATAGAAATGGTAAAAGGCGTTGAGCGTCTGATGCCATGGAGGACTCTAATAGAAGTTGCAAAGCTTGCTTCTATGGAGATAGAGATCGCTATTTGTTCGGCTCAAGTGCCAGAAGAGGTGCGTGAGTATGAAGGGGTGAAAATCTATTCCATCGATTATGGAATAGTTGCTTTCCGGCAGTTTGTTATTGATGGAGGATGGGATGTGGTTTACTATCCCATTACATACCGTCAAGGTCTGAAAAATATGAGTGGGCTTACTACAATACCAGCAAGAAAGATAGCTTACATTCCTGGTGGCTTATGTCCATTGAGTGGATCCATGAAACTTATTCAGATGGGAGAAGTAAAGCGTGCTTTACCATATCTATTGGATACCGTCACTCCGCATAATCTCATTGCAAAGAAACTTCTTGATGCAGGATTTGAGTCAATCGTTTGTCAAACTCCTTTAACTTCAGAAGATGCTGCTCGAAGCGGTTGGGACAAGGTCGTTACAGCTTTACCCGGAAATATTTCTAACTCAAACTTAGATGCATTTGACGAAAGCTATTATGAGAAACTGGGATTGAAGAAACAGAAGTTCGTTTTGTTCAGTGGTGCTCCTGCTCTGACACGAGGTTCCATTCTCGCAATGAAAGCTTTCGATAAGGCAGCAGATAGGTTACCAGATACGAAGATGGTGATGCTGATGCGTAGGGATGTAAGTAGCGATTTTACAGCTTTTGATAAGGCTGTATCTGAAATAAAGAACAAAGACAGGTTTATAATTAGTTACGACAGGGTATCCCCCAACCAATTGTTCTACTTTTTCAAGAAAGCGTGGGTTGCAATGCTACCATTCTTGGTCGTACCGTCAGAGATTCCGCTGACATACTTCGAGGTTATGCAGTGGGGCATACCGATACTCACTTTTGAAAATGGAGGTACAACGGATTATCTGAGGAAAGGCTTGAAGATAGCCAAACATAGGACGGTTTCTTCTTTGGCAGAAGCTATTGTCGAAATTTGCAAAAATACGGAAGAGAGAAATCGTCTTTCGAACAATGCTAAAGAAATAATGTCTAACCATCCATCTTGGAATGAAACATCAAAGAAATGGCTAAGTGTATTATAATTAGTGGTATTGATGGCTCTGGAAAGAGTACGATCATAAATGAAACACAGATGGCTTTGGAGGCCGAAGGCAAAAAAGTGGGATATATTTGGCTCAGATTCAACCACTATCTGACCAAAGGAATGCATGCTATCGCTCGCGTATTGGGATTGAGCGTAAAGGTTCATAACGAGATGGGAGATGTGTGGCAACACAGATTGTATAAGAATCAGGTATTCTGTTCGCTCTATATTCTTACTACCTATTTGGATTCTTGGATGAGTCGATTGAAGTATAATAAAATGGCAAAGGGAAAGGACACCGTAATTTGCGACCGATGGATAACTGATATTTTGGTGGATTTGGCCACAAAGACCCATCGCAAAGACTTTCTTGACTCGAGATGGGCAAAACGATTTATGAAGATATTACCTGAAGGAGCCCGAATGTTTGTGGTCGTGAGAAATACGGAAGCTTTGATAGATTGCCGACTGGAGAATCGAGTGGATCCGAACTTCGAGTTCAGATTGGGGATTTACGAAGACCTCTGCAAGAAACACTATGTTACGGTAGTTGACAACAATGGAACTATAGCCAATAGCGTGAAACAGATTATTGATAGGTTATGAAGAAGGATTTGAAAATTTGTTGCATATCTTCTCATGGTGGACATCTGCATGAGATGATGGGAGCTATGGAAGGAATAAAAGGAAATATCGTATGGTTAACCCATAAAACAAAGGCTTCTCAAGTAACTTTAGAGGGAAAACCACATCATTTCATATTGGATCCTAATGTCAGTAAAATTAAGTTTGGAATTAATACGTTTCAAGCACTTTGGTATTTAATATTAGAGCGTCCCAAAGTAATTGTGTCCACGGGTAGTGGAATAGCACTCCCTATGATGTTACTTGGTAAATATCTTTTTCGCTCTAAATTGGTGTTCGTAGAGTCGGCTGCCATGGTAGTACAGCCATCCAAGACCGGTCGTGCCATATATAAGTATTGTGACTTATTTCTAATTCAATGGGAGTCACTCAGAAAGTTTTATCCTAACGCTAAATTTGTTGGTATATTATGATATTTTCAGGGTTTGGAAATGCGCCAGCTCATATGTCCTTTGATCGTATGGCAGAGGCTGTAGATGAGTTCGCAAAAATTTCAGAAGAAGAGGTACTAGTTCAGACCGGACACACCCAATATCAGTTTAAGTATGCAAGAACTGTCAAGTTTATGGAACATGAAGAATTACTCGAAACCATAAAAAAGGCAAGTCTAGTAATATTACAAGGTGGTTGGGGTACTATTGCTGAGAGTGTTGATTTGGGTAAGAAAGTTATCAGTATTCCAAGACGTGTAGGTCAAGAGTGTAATCACCCTCAGGAAGAGGTTGTTAGGCATCTTGAAAAAATGGGATGTTTGATTGGGTGCTATGATGAGAAGCAACTACCTATGATGGTAGAGAAATCCAGAACTTTCATTCCTAAACAACTACCAAAGGGAAGTGCTAAGAAATTACTTACAGAGTTTTTTGATTCACTATAAATCTTAGTAGAGAGTTAGATATGACAATATCGGTTGTACTGTTAGAGTATCACTCTATCAATGAAATCAGTTTGGCAGTGGATGCCATCCGCAAGCACGATAAAGAGTGCGAAATTGTGGTATCCAGCAATTCGTTATATAATGCAGAGGAGCAGAACAAAGCTAAGGAGGCGGTATCAAATGTCAAGTGGACTTTTAATAAAAAAAACGGTGGTTTCGGATATGGTATGTCCATGGGTGCCAAGGAGGCTGCAGGAGAGTATGTTGTATTCCTGAATTCAGATGTACTACTGCAATCTGATTTCAGCAGTATGATAGCATACATGGAAGAACATAAGAATGTAGGTCTGATTGCTCCAGAACTTGTAGATGAGAATGGAACTGTACAGGATAGCTACAGAAAGACTATCACTCCATGGAATTTCTTTTGGCGACATCTAGAACGCTTTATGCATATAAAGCATGAACTGAAGAAGACAGATCCAATAGTTGTGGATTGGGTAATCGGAGCATTTATGCTTACCAAGAAAGCGTATTTCGATATGGTAGGTGGCTTTGACTATAAGACCTATTTCATGTATGCAGAAGATATGGATTTGTGTCATGAATTGAAACTAAAGGGGCTTGATACAGTTTATTACCCTCTTGTTGCTGCTCAGTATGTGGGTACCCGAGCTGCACGGAGTAATAAGAAGTACACAAAGATATTTTTGTGTTCACTCTTCGGATATTGGAAGAAGAATCTATTCAGAAGAAACAAAAAGCATAATATATGAAAGGTATTGTTCTGGCCGGTGGTAGCGGTACTCGTTTATATCCTATCACCAAGAACATTAGTAAGCAGCTTATGCCTATTTATGATAAACCTATGGTGTATTATCCAATCAGTGTGCTTATGCTTGCGGGTATCAGAGATATTCTTATCATCTCTACACCTCATGATCTTCCTGGTTTCAAAAGACTTCTGGGAGATGGTTCAGATTATGGTGTTCATTTCGAGTATGCTGAACAGCATTCGCCAAATGGACTTGCGCAAGCATTCACCATTGGTGCAGACTTTATAGGTGACGATAGTGTTTGCCTCATTTTAGGTGACAATATATTTCATGGAGCGGGTTTTATCGGTATGCTCAAAGAGGCTGTTCATACAGCAGAAAAGGAGAGTAAGGCGACAGTGTTTGGTTATTGGGCAAACGATCCAGAACGATATGGTGTAGCAGAGTTTGATGTAAAAGGTAATTGTTTGAGTATTGAAGAGAAACCATCTCGTCCTAAAAGCAACTATGCAGTCGTCGGGCTTTACTTTTATCCTAATAAGGTGGTGAAGGTGGCTTCTACAATCCAGCCTTCAGCAAGAGGTGAGTATGAGATCACTACAGTAAATCAGAAATTCCTTGCTGATGGTGAACTCAAGGTTCAGACTCTTGGTCGTGGATTTGCTTGGCTTGATACAGGTACACATGATTCACTCTCAGAGGCATCAACCTATGTAGAGGTACTCGAGAAGAGACAGGGTCTCAAGATTGCATGCCTTGAAGGGATCGCATATCGTCAAGGATGGATTACTGATGAGCGCATGCGTGAATTCGCTCAGCTAATGATTAAGAATCAGTATGGTCAGTATCTACTCAAAGTAATTGACGAATTGAAAGAAGCAGGAAAACCGAATCTCGATTAAAAGAATACAATAATGAAGAATATAGTAATCACTGGTGGTGCAGGTTTTATTGGTAGCCATGTAGTTCGTCTTTTTGTAAACAAATACCCAGAGTACAAAATTATCAACCTTGATACACTCACTTACGCTGGTAACTTGGCTAACCTCAAGGATATTGAGGATAGACCAAACTATAAGTTCGTGAAGATGGATATCTGTGACTTCGATGCATTCTACAAATTGATGCAGGATGAACAGGTTGATAGCATTATCCATCTTGCAGCAGAGTCTCATGTAGATCGTTCTATCAAAGATCCTTTTACTTTTGCTAAGACTAACGTGATGGGTACTCTCTCTCTTCTTCAGGCAGTTAAGCTCTATTGGGAGTCGCTTCCTGATAAATACGAGGGTAAACGTTTCTATCACATCTCTACCGATGAGGTATATGGAGCACTCACTATGAATCATCCTGATGGCATCGAGCCTCCATTCATAACCAAGGCTAGTTCTGAAACTCACCATCTTGCTTATGGAGATGACTTCTTCTATGAGACTACAAGGTACAATCCTCATAGTCCTTATTCTGCCTCCAAGGCATCAAGCGATCATTTTGTCCGTGCATTCCACGATACTTATGGCATACCAACTATTGTGACTAACTGTTCAAACAATTATGGCCCTTATCAGTTCCCAGAGAAGCTTATTCCTCTCTTCATCAACAATATCCGTTATCGTAAACCACTTCCTGTTTATGGAAATGGAGAAAATGTACGCGATTGGCTATTTGTAGAGGATCACGCACACGCTATCGACCTTATCTTTCATAAGGGCACTATCGCTGAAACCTACAATATTGGTGGTTTCAACGAGTGGAAGAATATCGATATTATCAAAGTTATAATTAATACCGTAGATCGCCTTCTCGGTCGTGTAGAGGGGGAAGACATGGATCTTATCACTTATGTAACTGATCGCCTTGGTCACGACGCTCGTTACGCGATTGACTCTACAAAACTTCAGAAAGAACTTGGTTGGGAACCAAGTCTACAGTTTGAGGAAGGTATAGAGAAGACAGTACGCTGGTATCTTGATAATCAGGAGTGGCTGGATAATGTGACTTCTGGAGATTATCAGTCGTATTACGATAATATGTATAAAGGTAGATGAGCATGGAAGTAATCAAAACAAAAATAGATGGAGTTGTCGTCATTGAGCCTAAAGTGTTCAAGGATACAAGAGGTTATTTCTTAGAGAGTTTTTCACTGAGAGAGTTCGAGAAGAAAGTTCGCAAAATTAGTTTTGTACAGGATAACGAGAGCATGAGTTCTTATGGAGTTATGAGAGGTTTCCACTTTCAGTTTCCTCCTTATACCCAGAGCAAGCTTGTACGTTGCGTGAAGGGAAGGGTGCTTGATGTAGCAGTAGATATTCGCAAGGGTAGTTCGACTTATGGTCAGCATGTGGCAGTAGAACTCAGCGAAGAGAACCATCATCAGTTTTTTGTACCAAGAGGTTTTGCACATGGCTTTGCAGTACTTTCTGAGATCGCAGTATTTCAGTATAAGTGCGATAATTTCTATAATCCTCAGGCGGATGGTGGAATTTCTATCAAAGATGAGGGCCTTGGGATTAATTGGATGATTCCTTCTGAGAGTATTATTCTTAGCGAAAAAGATACGAGACACACTTTCCTAAAGAATTTTGACTCCCCGTTTTCTATTGATATGAATTTTTATCCGGAGTTTGAATAATGAATATTTTAGTAACAGGTTCTAATGGTCAACTAAAAAATAAGATGCGTATCATTAATAAAGAGGGTATAGATAAGTATATCTTTACTGATATTACAACAAGAAGGTGTAGAGACTAGTATTTTGACATAACGGATTTTGAAGCTATTCGTGAGATAGTAGCTGAGTATCTGGTAAATGCAATCGTAACGATTTTATCTACTACTTAGCGACTCCTCCACTAATATCAATCTTAAAGGCGATCCTTTTTTATCCATTCGATTTATCTAAAGTTTCAAGTCATAAATCTGAATAGAATTTCCGCTATTGAAGACCGTTCTAAATTTTTTGATGCAATTGACATGGTTTCTTAACGAGAACTATGGAGAAGCATATTGAGAAAAGAGGACTACATCACATCTGGCAGAATCAGTTTAGCTACAAGCTAATGTCAAATTTAAATGTATTAATTAACAAAACTCAAATTGGGCATCTTTCAAATGTTCAAACAAAGGGTAATGTCCTTTTGAGTACTTACAATAAGTTATTATATGAACATCCTCATTACCGGAGTCCACGGTTTCGTCGGCTCTAATTTAGTGAAGGCTCTCGCGCCTGAGAATACAATATATGGTTTGGATATTGTAGCTCCTGAGAAGGAAGGTGTAATAAAGACTTTCTCATGGGACGATCTAGGCAGTATTGACTTCCCGCAGATTAATGTTGTTATTCATCTTGCGGGTAAGGCCCATGACACTCGCAATAAGAGTGTGGCGGATGTGTATTTCAAAGTAAATACAGGTCTTACTCAACGTATTTTTGATTGGTTTCTTACCAATGGGTCAGCAAAGAAATTTATATTTTTCTCTACAGTAAAGAGTGCTTCAGACAAAGTAGAAGGCAAATGCCTTACAGAAGAATGCGTTCCCACTCCCGTAGGCCCTTATGGAGAGAGTAAAATTAAAGCGGAGGATTATATAATCGGGCATTTTGCCCCTGAAGCACTTAAACGTCCTTATCACAATTTTGATGATGGCGACTCTCTTGTAAAAGGGAAGAATGTATACATTATACGCCCTTGTATGATTCACGGACCTGGAAACAAGGGTAACCTCAATCTTCTTTATGGAGTAGTGAGCAAGGGGATTCCATGGCCTCTTGGTGCTTTTGAGAATCATCGGTCGTTTACTAGTATTGGAAATCTTTGTGTAGTAATTGACGGATTTTTAACTAAGAATGTACCTTCAGGTATTTATCATATGGGAGACGATGAAGCTCTTTCAACTAATGAACTCATTCAAGTTATTTGTGAGGCTCTTGGTAAGAAAGCTCATATATGGTGCATTCCGAAAGGTCTGATGAACGGAGTTGCAAAAGTGGGTGGTTGGTTTCATCTTCCACTCAATCCTCTTCGAATGCAGAAGCTCACAGAAAACTATGTAGTGAGTAATGCCAAGATTAAGGCTGCTCTTGGCATTACGCGGATGCCGGTAAGAGCGAAGGATGGATTGATGGACACTATTAGAAGTTTTAAGCAGTAGAATGATTATGAATGCATACTTGACTTACGGAATTATTTTTGTGATTCTATTGGCATTAGAGTTATGCTATTTCAAGGTAGCTGACCATTTTAACATCATTGACAAACCCAACGAACGTTCATCACACTCTACGATAGTATTACGTGGTGGCGGAATCATCTTCTTGATTGGTGTATGGATTTGGAGTGTCTTCTTTGGATTTCAATATCCCTGGTTTCTGGTAGGCCTGACGCTTGTAGCAGGCATTAGCTTTGTAGATGACATCCATTCATTACCGGACTCTGTAAGATTGGTCGCTCAGTTTGCAGCTGCCGCAATGGCATTCTATCAGCTCGGCATATTGCATTGGTCAATGTGGTGGATAATATTACTGGCACTAATCGTCTATGTCGGTGCCACGAATGTGATAAACTTCATGGATGGAATCAATGGTATCACAGCAGGCTACTCTTTGGCTGTATTGATACCGTTGGCACTGGTGAATATAAATGGTGTTTTTGTAGAACAGAGTTTGATCATATCAACGATTCTTGCTTCATTGGTGTTTTGTATTTTCAATTTCCGTCCGAAGGGTAAAGCGAAATGCTTTGCAGGGGATGTCGGCTCTATTGGTATTGCTTTTATTATACTGTTTCTGTTAGGTAATGTGATGATCAGGACAACGGATATTACTTGGCTGATATTCTTGTTAGTATATGGTGTGGATGGCTGTCTGACTATTGTACATCGTATTATGTTGCACGAGAACTTGGGCGAGGCACATCGTAAGCATGCTTATCAGATTATGGCTAATGAGTTGAAAGTGGGGCATGTAAAAGTTTCATTGCTGTATACGGTTATGCAGTTAGTGATTTCTCTTGGATTTATCTATCTTTGTCCCGATACGGTGTTTGCTCATTGGTTATATTTGGTGAGTGTATCAGCTGTATTGGCTATTGTTTACATATTGTTCATGAAAAAATACTATCAGTTACATGAAGAATATCTCATATCATTAAAACAATAACGATTATGGAATTTAATAAAGAATTTCTAGACAAGCTATTTGAACAGGCCACAGAAAATCCTCGTTTGCGTCAGAACTTTGACCTACGCACTTCATCTGCCGATACCAGTCAACGTATGCTAAACGCATTGCTGCCAGAAACTAAAGTGCCTATTCATCGGCATGAAGATACTACCGAAACAGTAATCTGCCTGTGTGGCAGTTTGGACGAAGTAATTTATGAGGAAGTAGTTTCATATGAGAATGATACGGATGATTTTCAGAAGGAGATGAATGTGCAAGATGTAGTTCGTAAGGTGGAGTATCGAGAAGTACAGCGTATCCATCTCAATCCTACAGAAACCAAATATGGTTGTCAGATACCAAAGGGGGCATGGCATACTGTGGAAGTGATTGAACCATCTGTCATCTTTGAGGCTAAAGATGGAGCTTATGCTCGTTAAACGATGAAAAACAGATGAAATGAATAGGAAGTACTGAAAGTGCTTTTTAATACGTTATGTTATAATTGAACATTTACAATGGAATGAAAAAATGTAGGTCCCTAGATTCATGTGACAAACATAAATCCCTACATTTAGTAGATTAGGAGCAATATAGTGATATTGTCCTAATCTCGCTCTTCATATTAGTGTTAACACTAATATGATTTCCAAAAATACCAACTGTCTGTGAAGATCGTTGATATTTTTTTTATACAATAAGACAGTGGTGGAAATCTAAAAGGATGCTATTTCTGCATACTCTTTCACCGCATCAAAGCACGGACATCCTTTCATTGGATTCAAGTCCCGGTGTCCCACAATCAACGCTTTCGGAAACTGCCTTTTCAACTCCCTCAACAAGGCAAGCAGGGCTCCTTCTTGCTCCAATGTACGCGTATCTTTCGGTTTCCCGTTCGCATCCAATCCTCCCTCATAACAAACACCTATCGAATGGGCATTATGATTACGGCAGTGTGCCCCGACCTTTTCTAACGCACGTCCCCGGTGAATCTCCCCATCGCGAGTAATGTAAAAATGATAGCCCATATCGCGGAAACCACGGTGCAAGATATGATCCTGTCGGCAAGCCTCCGCCGAAAGGGACTTTCCTTCCGGCGTGGCACTGCAATGAATGATAATTAATGTAATAGTCCGCATGGGGGTTACATGCAACTTTGTATTCCGAACACACCTCCGATGGCGGTGGCTACAGTGATAATGATTTTGAGAACTAAGCTCCATACGGAGCGGGGAGATGATGAATTACTCATAATAAGAGGTTTTGAATAAATTAATAATAGTTTTCTTTGTCACAGATTTACTATAGATTTACCACAGATCTACACAGACTCACACAGATAAATAATCGACTACTTTAGTAACTACCAATTCAATATAATCTGTGGAAATCTGTGTAATCAGTGGTGAACCTTTTAAGCAGCCGGGTCAGGTGCTTCGCCACCTCCGTCCGGTTTCGGATCAGGGTTGTCACCCGAATCAGAACCTCCTCCGGCGGTTGTCGGTTTCTGATATTCCGCCTGCTGCTTCAACTGACTGTCGAGTTTCAGATTATTAGTCGACAGATTACCGGTAGCACGAGCTTTCAGACGCATACCGCTAATGTTCTTTTCCAACGAGAACTCTTCCAGCGTATCGGCTGCCTTACTACGAATACCCACACCGAAAATGGCAAGATCATCAATTTTCACACACTTGCCGTCCAGCAACAATTCCTTGATGCAATCTACCATATCCGAAAGCACACCTTTGATGACCCCACCGGAATACGGTGAATTGTGCTTCGACATATGTTCGGCAAGCTTGGCCAAATCAAACGTTTCATCGCTTACTGCACGGGCGAACCACTTACCCGCATTCAAGCCTTTCTTCTGCTGGTTCTGATAAATTTTGTAACGAATCATAAAACAATAAATTAAAGGGTTAAACATATTGTCCGGGGATTCTTTTCCCTTTCGACGATACAAAAATACTACTCCGGATCTCCCGGAAATCAGCTGTGCACGGTTGTGTCTGGTAGCGGTCGGTTATTTGTCATTATAGTCGGTTATTCAATGGAAAAACGTTGGTTATATAGTCGTTTTTTGTTATTTTTGTAACAGTAAATCAGAAATATATCCATCATGAGTGAATTTAAAATACGTGCTTACGGGCGCATGGAACTGGCGCAACTCTATTCTCCGCAACTAACTGACATCGCTGCCTATCGAAAAATGAAGAAATGGATCTCTTTGTGTCCCGGACTTCTACAACGTCTGTAAGACTTAGGCTACGAATCAAAGCGACGCTCATTCACACCGTTGGAGGTGAGAGTCATTGTGGATGCTTTAGGAGAGCCTTAAATAAAGCGTCGCTTTATGGTGTATAAAGCACCGCTTTACGATGTCTAAAGCTTAGCTTTACACCTCCTAAAGCGATGCTTTATGCAGGACAAACGATTGTTTCAGTCAAAACGGATGTGGTAATTGAAATGACTACTGCATCCGTAAGTAAAACAGGTACAGTAGGTACACTTTTTCCGGTTCACTCATACACACACGCACGCGCATACAACCCTTTACCGTCCATACTGATTAATTTTCCGTGTTTGGTGAGACGCTTCAGCCAAGTGAGGGCTGTGTTTTCCTTAATTCCCATGGCAACTGCTTCTTCCAGTAACTGTGTACGAGTAAATTCATCACCCAGTTTCTGGAAGAGATAATCACGATCGGCATTAGGACGGTGGCTGATTTCTGTATTGGGGAGGAACGATAGAATATGCGTGGCATGACAGTAGAGAGGTTCCGCAAGACTAAGCACAGCATGAAAGTCTTCCTGTGAAATGGATACATCCCAACGAGTGATGATGTCATCTTTGCGGTTGTCCGCAGGAATCTCCTTGTCCGGTGTGAAAGGAGAGGTGGGAGAGGTCTTGAAGTCGTAGGGCTGCGGGCTTTCGAGGGCACGCAATACGGCTACTTCCGACATGATTCTGCATAGATTGACGGCCAGACGTGCCACAAAACTATACATTTCCCTTCCATTAGCTACACTGGAGCGTTCAAACAAGTCGGAAAAGACGGTGTCGATTTCTTCTTTTTGTTCATCCGTGAGTTGCAGGGTATGAATGCCGTGCGCTTTTATCACGCTCAACTTTTCTTTCCATTCCAGTCCCATAGCGGTGAATATCTCCTCCCAATCTATCTCGTTGTCCATAAATTGGCTGATCCATTTACTGATTCCGCACATGTAATAATATAATTGGCGGGAGTATGATCCGTCTTCTGCCGTCGGAATGAAAGTTTGCACCTGCGACGGCGTACCCGAAATCAGGACGGAAAGATAGCTTTTCTTCACTTCCCGGTATTCCTGGTCGGTGCGGCGGTTGTAGGACAAGCGGTCGTGGTCGAACGCTTTGCGCAGGGTATCGCTCCAATGACCATGGTCCGATCCGATGGCGGTGGAAAGGGTGTCCGCTTCCGCTTCGCAGATAAGTCCGGTTCCGTCGGAGTCCATGATGTTTTGTAGGATACCCGTACCGGTGTTGTTGCCCGAAATGAGGAACATCCTGTTAGGGGGCATTTGTGGAGCCTCCTTTTTGGTTCGTTCTTTCCCCATAGCATCGTACTCGGCTTTCTCTTTTTTGTATGCTTTCATCTGTATGGCCACTTCTTTGCGGATCTCGTCGTGGATAGGTTCCACGAGTAAGCGGATGTAGGAAAGGATACCTTTGCCGGAAGCCGAAGGAGCCACTACGAAACATTGGAGGCTGGGGTGATGGTATTTGCCGCCATATAGGCATCGCACGTGGCGCGACATACAAGCACCCAGGGCAGTGAGCGCTCCCAATAACATGATGTCGTGTTGTATTGGGCTGCTCCCGGCTTTTATGATACGTTGCAAGAATTCCGGCCAGTTGTTTTTCGGAAAAGTGGGCAATTGATGTTGCGGTTCACTGCCCGGCAATAGTTCTTCTTCCCCTTCTCTTTCTTCGGAGATATTGTCATTCCCTACCTTATTATACGCGCCCGTGTGTGGGGGAAATTTGCGTGCTGTACCTGCTGTACCTTTTGTACCTGTGGGATGTTTGGGCATTTCTTCTATGCAGATGCTTACTCCCGTCGCTTCGGCAAGGTGGAAAGCGGTGCCCAGGTGCACTTCTCCACGTTGGGTGTGGAGTGCGTTGGAGAATACCCGTTCGGCATGTTCGCGCTGATACTTGGGAGATACCCGGCACAGGCGGTGAAAAAACTCACGTCCTGCTTCACCGCAATCCGTTGCGATGGCGAATGACAATTGTACGTATTCAAGATAAGTGGGAGCAATGTCCGCTCCTGCCGTTTCGACTGCTTCGGTGAGACGGCGTAAAGATTCAATATCGGTCATTTTGATTTATGATTTTTGATTTATGATTTATTTGTTGGTGGTTCTGAACAATGCTTCCGGGTCGTAACTAAGGAAACAGGATCTCACGAGGTCTTTGCCGGAGAAATCTACTTTGGATTTCGTTTCGGAAGAAACCGCTGTTACCGTATTGTATGCCGTCTCTACGTACCGCATCGCCCAACTCATGTTTTCTGTGATATTTTTTGTATCATTTGTCGTGGAGGAATAATGGCAAGGAACAAATGCCTTTACACCCAGTCCGCTGGGGCTGATAAAGGTGAGTACAGGTTGTAGGAGAGGATCGTCATAGAGCATACGTCGCATTTCCACTGCTTCCTGATAAGAGTGGAGACCGTCCACATCTACTATCACCAGGTGAGACGGGGAGACGAAATCCTTACAGCTACGGCGGGTGAATGTGCCGCAAGGGGTCACATACGGAAGCAATGATGCTTTGGCGGCTCGTATATCTGTGGCATTCCGTACTTGTGCGGTCAGGGTTTTGAGATTCTCATTGCAAGTAATCATTTGGAAAACTTGTTCGATGGAGACTTCGCAGAAGGGGATAAGCGTGGGAGGAGTCATCAGTCGGCCTTGTTTGTCTTTGATGGGAGCGATAGGTGGCATAAAATAGGACATTCTGTAGTTGTTTGACATCATTTTCTTTTTGTTATAAGTTAAAATGTTTATTTTTGCAAAAAATATGAGTGTGTTTCAAAAACACGGCATGAAGGTAGTAATAACAAAATAGACTCTACCCTGATATGTGAGGATAAAAGTTAAAATATTTAATTATTAAAGTGTGTATTTAACAACAAAAAACAAAGATGAAAAAGAAAACGGTTTGTTGCAGTGATTTGGGAGCTTATATTAATGAGTTGCTAAACGTGCGAAATTGAAAAATGAGTATGTATGCGAGACCCTGGGTATGGGACATGATGTTTTGAATGGCATAAAAAAGGGCTAAATCTCCCATTGAACGATTATATAAAAGTAATGAATCTCTGTTTGAATGCCTACAACGAAGAGGAGATTGAACTGATTTTGAATACGTTGGTGAGAATGTATCTGCGCTACTACAAGAAGAGGATAGTGGAGTAATCCGTGAAATAATTGATAGAAAATCCCGGCTGAATAAATAAAAACGGCTGGGATTTTTTTGTTTAGGATGTCTATTTGTCATTCTTGGGAAATATCAAATGGTAGCTATATCTTTTCCGTGTGCGATAACGAAAATGCAAAAAATAACAATTTATTATGTAGAAAAAGTTGGGGGAATGCTTCGTAGTTCATAAATAATGATTAAATTTGCCGCGATTTGTAATGCGGAGTTTGCAAAATGACGAATAATACTATAAAGCATCTAGGTATTGTGGAAAACATCCAAGGTTCTCATCTGTCGGTGAGGATTGTCCAGACATCGGCTTGCGCGGCTTGTAGCGCAAAGGGGCATTGTTCCTCGGCGGATAGTAAGGACAAAATCATAGATATTATAGATACCGCGGCTTCTTCCTATCAGGTGGGAGAGAAGGTGATGGTGGTCGGCGAAACGTCGATGGGCATGATGGCAGTGGTATTGGCTTTCGTACTTCCTTTCGTACTTCTTATTTTTTCATTGTTTCTTTTGATGGCGTGGATAGAGAATGAGTTGTATGCAGCACTTCTTTCTCTGGCTGTCCTTATACCTTATTATTTCGTTTTGTGGCTCAATAAAACGCGACTCAAACAACAATTTTCATTTACTATAAAACCAATAAATAACTAAAAACATTATGAATTTGATTCTGATTGCAGTGATTTCATTGGGAGCTATAGCGCTCGTGCTGGCCGCTATTCTTTATGTGGCTTCCAAGAAATTTGCCGTGTATGAAGACCCGCGGATTGCTCAGGTGGGAGAAGTGCTTCCCCAGGCTAATTGTGGTGGATGTGGCTATCCCGGTTGTAGCGGATTTGCCGACGCTTGCGTCAAAGCCGGTTCGCTGGATGGTAAATTCTGCCCCGTAGGTGGACAACCTGTCATGGCACAAATTGCTGATATCCTCGGACTTGCAGCCGGTGAAGCTGAACCGATGGTAGCAGTGGTAAGATGTAACGGAACGTGTGCCAATCGTCCGCGTACCAACCAATATGATGGTGCGAAGAGTTGTGCTATTGCCGCTTCGCTGTATGGTGGGGAAACGGGATGTAGTTACGGATGTCTGGGGTGTGGCGACTGTGTGGCTGCTTGTCAGTTCGATGCCATCCACATGAATCCTGAAACGGGGCTTCCGGAAGTGGATGAAGCGAAATGTACCGCTTGTGGCGCCTGTGTGAAGGCTTGCCCGAAAGCGATCATCGAAATCCGTCCGCAAGGAAAGAAGTCACGCCGCGTGTATATCTCTTGTGTGAATAAAGACAAGGGAGCTGTGGCACGTAAGGCTTGTACAGTGAGCTGTATCGGCTGTGGCAAGTGTGTGAAGACTTGTCCGTTCGAGGCTATTACGCTGGAAAACAATTTGGCTTACATCGATCCGAACAAGTGTAAATCTTGCCGGAAATGTGTGGAAGTTTGTCCGCAGAATAGCATTATCGAGTTGAATTTCCCGCCGCGGAAACCGAAAGAAGAAGCTCCGGCTGCTCCGAAACCGGCTACAAAAGTGGAAACTCCTGCTGCAAAGGCTACAGAAGCTCCGAAAGTAACAGAATAATAACAGAAAAAAATACAGAACTGTATGTTAAAGACATTTTCAATTGGTGGAGTTCATCCACACGAAAATAAATTGTCGGCACATCAACCTATTATCACAGCGGAAGTTCCTGCAAAGGCTGTTATTTTGCTGGGGCAGCATATCGGTGCGCCTGCAAAACCGGTTGTAGCGAAAGGGGATGTGGTAAAGGTAGGCACACGGATTGCCGAACCTGCCGGCTTTGTTTCGGCAGCAATTCACTCTTCGGTCAGTGGTAAAGTGGCGAAGATTGATACCATAGTCGATGCCAGCGGTTATGCGAAACCTGCCATCTTCATTGATGTGGAAGGCGACGAATGGGAAGAAACAATCGACCGTAGCACCACACTGGTGAAAGAGTGTGAACTTTCCGCAGAAGAGATCGTGAAGAAGATTGCCGATGCTGGAATCGTAGGTCTGGGCGGTGCTTGTTTCCCTACGCAGGTGAAACTTTGTCCTCCTCCTTCTTTCAAGGCTGAATGTGTGATTATCAATGCCGTAGAGTGTGAACCTTACCTGACTGCCGACCATCAGCTGATGCTGGAACACGCGGAAGAAATCATGGTGGGGGTTTCTATCCTGATGAAAGCGGTGAAAGTGAACAAGGCATTTATCGGAATCGAAAATAATAAGCCGGATGCTATCGAACTGATGACCAAAGTGGCTTCCAGCTATGCAGGTATCGAAGTAGTGCCCTTGAAGGTGAAATATCCGCAAGGAGGTGAAAAGCAGCTGATCGACGCGATTACCAAACGTCAGGTGGCGAGCGGTGCATTGCCTATCTCTACGGGAGCAGTCGTGCAGAACGTGGGAACAGCATTTGCCGTTTATGAAGCTGTACAGAAAAATAAGCCGTTGTTCGAACGTGTGATTACCGTGACAGGAAAGTCGGTTGCGAAACCTTCCAACTTCCTGGCTCGTATCGGTACACCGATGAAACAGTTGATTGACGCTTGCGGTGGTCTGCCCGAAGATACGGGTAAGGTGATCGGTGGCGGTCCGATGATGGGTAAGGCGCTCGTAAATATCGAGGTTCCTACTGCGAAGGGCAGTTCCGGTATCCTGATTATGAATCAGAAGGAAGCCAAACGTGGTGAGGCGCAGACTTGTATCCGTTGCGCGAAGTGCGTGAGTGCCTGTCCGATGGGACTGGAACCGTACTTGCTCGGAGCCTTGTCCGAAAACGGAGATTTTGAAACAATGGAAAAAGAAAGAATCATGGATTGTATCGAGTGCGGCTCTTGCCAGTTCACTTGTCCTGCCAACCGTCCGTTGCTCGACTACTGTCGTCTGGGCAAAGGCAAAGTAGGTGCTATGATTCGTGCACGTCAAGCTAAAAAATAACGAATATGGAAAATAAATTAATCGTATCACTATCACCCCACGTTCATGGCGGAGACAGCGTACAGAAAAATATGTATGGCGTGCTGATCGCACTGATTCCGGCTTTTCTGGTGTCTCTCTATTTCTTCGGACTGGGTGCCCTGATTGTCACGGCTACTTCCGTTGCAGCTTGTTTGTTCTTCGAATGGGCGATCGGGAAATATTTAATGAAGAAACCTACCACCACCATCTGCGACGGCTCTGCCATCATCACAGGTGTGTTGCTGGCATTCAACTTACCGTCTAATCTCCCTATCTGGATTATCATTCTGGGTGCACTGTTTGCTATCGGTGTAGGAAAAATGTCTTTCGGCGGATTAGGTTGCAATCCTTTTAATCCGGCACTGGCAGGACGTGTGTTCCTGTTGCTTTCTTTCCCGGTACAGATGACCAGCTGGCCGGTAGTCGGACAGTTGACCGCCTATACGGATGCTACCACCGGTGCCACTCCGCTGGCATTGATGAAACAAGCGATTCATGCTGCAGATAAAAGTGCGGCTATGGATGCTTTAAACCAGATTCCGGATGCATTGAGTTTGCTGATCGGACAGAATGGCGGATGCTTGGGTGAAGTGAGTGCATTGGCTCTATTGATCGGACTGGTTTATATGCTCTGGAAGAAGATCATTACCTGGCATATTCCTGTGTCTATCCTGGCTACCGTGTTTATCTTTGCAGGTATCATGCACTTGGCAGATCCGGAAAAATATGTTTCTCCGATATTGCAGTTGCTCTCCGGTGGTCTGATGCTGGGTGCTGTCTTTATGGCAACCGACTATGTGACTTCTCCGATGAGTAAGAAAGGAATGTTGATTTATGGTGTATGTATCGGTCTGCTGACGGTTGTCATCCGTCTGTTCGGTGCTTATCCCGAAGGTATGTCGTTCGCCATCCTGATTATGAATGCGTTCACTCCGCTGATTAATACCTATTGTAAACCAAAACGCTTTGGGGAGGTAGCGAAGAAGAAATGAAAAAGTTAGAATCATCTTTAAAGAATATGTTGCTGGTACTTACGGGCGTGACTGCTGTCTCCGTAGCGTTGCTGGCTTATGTAAATGAACTGACAAAAGGCCCCATTGCCGAAGCGAATGCGAAGACACTGAACGAGGCTTTGAAAAAGGTTCTTCCCGAATTTACCAATAATCCGGTAGCGGAAAGCGATACGATCTTCAGCGAGAAAGACGGAAAGAAGAATGTTGACTTTATCGTTTATCCGGCTAAAAATGGCGAAGAACTTGTAGGAACGGCCGTCGAAGCTAAATCAATGGGATTTGGTGGCGAACTGAAAGTGTTGGTAGGCTTTAACGCCGAAGGTAAAATCTATAATTACTCGTTACTCGCTCACGCGGAAACTCCGGGACTGGGTTCTAAAGCCGACAAATGGTTCGGAGCATACGACCCGGCCAAGGGAGAACAGGCTGTGTCTCATGAAGAGAGTAAAAAGTCTATTTTGGGGATGAATCCGGGTGAAGCTCCGTTGACCGTCAGCAAAGATGGGGGAGCGGTGGATGCCATTACAGCTTCTACCATTACTTCACGTGCGTTTTTGAATGCTGTAAATGCTGCTTATCAGGCTTATAAGGCAGAAGGTGGTAAAGTGAATGGTGTCAGCGGTGCTTCTCAAAAGGCTACAGGCGCAGACTCTGACACTGCTACGGGAGCTACGATAAAAGTTGAACTTACTGATTCGGTCAGTGCTAAATAAGAAAGGAGACAGATATGAATAACTTTAAAGTAATGATGAACGGGATTATCAAAGAGAATCCTACGTTTGTACTCCTGCTCGGTATGTGTCCTACATTGGGTACGACTTCGTCGGCCATCAATGGTATGGGTATGGGACTGGCTACCATGTTCGTTTTGATCTGCTCGAATGTGGTGATCTCTTTAATCAAGAACCTGATTCCGGATATGGTGCGTATCCCGTCGTTTATCGTGGTGATCGCGTCTTTCGTAACCTTGCTTCAAATGGTGATGCAGGCATACGTGCCGGGACTGTACGCTACGCTCGGACTTTTCATCCCGTTGATTGTAGTGAACTGTATTGTGTTGGGACGTGCCGAAGCATTCGCCGCCAAGAATAACGCAGTTGCTTCTATGTTCGACGGTATCGGCATGGGACTTGGTTTCACCATTGCCCTGACATTGCTGGGTGCTGTCCGTGAATTTCTGGGAACCGGTAAGATTTTCGATCTGACCATCATGCCGGAAGAATATGGAATGTTGGTATTTGTATTGGCTCCGGGTGCTTTCATCGCTTTGGGATACCTCATTGCGCTGATTAACAGTTTCAAGAAAGCCTAATTCAATTAAATAAGAAAAGAATATGGAATATATATTGATATTTATTTCGGCAATCTTTGTAAACAACATCGTGTTGTCGCAGTTCTTGGGTATCTGTCCGTTCCTGGGCGTATCTAAGAAAGTAGAGACTGCGATGGGTATGAGCGCTGCGGTTGCTTTCGTGTTGACCATCGCTACCATCGTTACCTTCCTGATTCAGAAGTTTGTGTTGGATGTTTTCGGGCTGGGATATTTGCAGACGATTACGTTCATTCTGGTCATTGCCGGATTGGTGCAGATGGTGGAAATCATTCTGAAAAAAGTATCGCCTGCTCTGTATCAGGCTTTGGGCGTGTTCTTGCCTTTGATTACAACCAACTGTTGTATTCTTGGTGTGGCTATCCTGGTGATTCAGAAAGACTACGACCTGCTGACAGGTGTTGTGTACGCGTTTTCTACGGCCATCGGTTTCGGTCTGGCACTGGTGCTTTTTGCCGGATTGCGCGAACAGATGAGCCTCGTGAAAGTACCTAAAGGAATGCAAGGCACTCCGATTGCCTTGATTACCGCCGGTTTGCTTGCTATGGCATTCATGGGATTCTCCGGCGTGGTGTAAGGATTTACAGTTGATAATTAAATAGGGGATTGGAAGCTCTGCTGTATGGCGTCATACAGCTTTGAGTTTCCAATTCTTTTTTATACCTGATTGCCACCCAATCGTACCTAAATTACTTTTCAGCAAATAAAATTGTGGCAAATTATTGCTATTCCATTTTATTTCCATACATTTGTAACTCAAACAATGATAAGCCGAGAAACTAACCATTTTTATAAAGTATATGAAAGAAAGAATTTTAGTAACAGGCGGGACAGGATACATAGGGTCTCATACTGTTGTAGAACTACAAAACAGTGGATATGAAGTAATCATCATCGATAATTTATCAAATTCAAGTGCTGACGTTGTTGACAATATAGAGAAAGTTTCCGGTATTCGCCCAGTTTTTGAAAAGCTGGATTGCCTGGACTTTGCTGGTCTTGATGCAGTATTTACAAAATATAAAGGAATTAAGGCGATCATTCACTTTGCAGCGAGCAAAGCAGTAGGAGAATCGGTACAGAAACCGTTGCTTTACTACCGTAATAACCTGGTTTCTTTGATTAACCTTCTCGAACTGATGCCAAAACATGGAGTAGAAGGTATTGTGTTCTCTTCTTCCTGTACGGTATATGGCCAGCCGGATGAATTGCCGGTGACAGAAAAGGCTCCGATTAAGAAAGCGGAATCGCCATACGGAAATACGAAACAGATCAATGAAGAGATTATTCGTGATACGGTAGCTTCAGGTGCTCCGATCAATGCGATTATGCTGCGCTATTTCAATCCGATTGGTGCGCATCCTACGGCATTGCTGGGTGAACTGCCTAATGGGGTTCCTCAAAACCTGATTCCATATCTGACCCAAACCGCCATCGGCATCCGTGAGAAACTAAGTGTGTTTGGTGATGATTATGATACACCGGACGGTTCTTGTATCCGTGACTTTATCAATGTTGTTGACTTGGCTAAAGCCCACGTGATCGCTATCCGTCGTATCTTGGAAAAGACACAAAAAGAAAAAGTGGAAGTGTTCAATATCGGTACAGGACGTGGCGTTTCTGTATTGGAATTAATAAATGGCTTTGAAAGAGCCACCGGCGTAAAATTGAATTATCAGATTGTCGGACGTCGTGCAGGCGACATTGAAAAAGTTTGGGCGAATCCGGATTTCGCAAACCAGGAACTGGGTTGGAAGGCTGTAGAAACTTTGGAAGATACTTTACGTTCTGCATGGAACTGGCAGCTGAAACTTCGTGAAAGAGGGATTCAATAAAAGAGATTTGTTTTAAAATAAACATAAAAGATTAAACAAATCGTGCATGCGATTTGTTTATTTGATGCTAATCGACCTGAAGCTGTTTATGAGTATGCGAATATACGTAAATAGTACTTATGCCTCCCCGGCATAGACAGGAAAGATTGCATAGTAGTTTTGTCGTGTTTTATTTTGTGTTTGTGTTGTGACGGTACTACGACGTGAGTCGTGGTACCGTTTTTTGTTCGCCCATACTGGGCGAACAAAACTATGTTTATAGCTTTCCTTTGAAACAGAAAACGTCGCTTTCTCCTATTGTTTCCGGTAAAGAAGTTCCGGGGGCGAACAGTCCGAACACTGAAGAGCCGGAGCCGCTCATGGAGGCGTAGATCGCTCCTTGATGATAGAGTTCTCTTTTAATTTCCCCAATAACGGGATGTTGCGGGAATACACTTGCTTCAAAATCATTGATTAGGATATCCTTCCATTCTGCAACTGGACGCAGGATTGCCTCTTTGACCGGATATTCCGGACGGTGGGGATGAATATTTGAAAAAGCTTCCCGGGTAGAAACGAAAACGTTCGGTTTGACAATCATGATTTGGTAACCGCTTAATGAAAGCTCGATTGGTGAGAACAGGTTTCCGATTCCTTCGGCATAGGTCGGCTTGTTTTTAATAAAGAAAGCACAGTCCGCTCCCAAAGTGGCGGCATATACCTCCAGCTGTTCTTCAGATAATTCCAGCTGAAAATGATCGTTGAGCAACTTCAGCATAAAAGCGGCATCGGATGAACCGCCCCCCAGTCCGGCTCCCGAGGGAATATGCTTATATAAATGAATTTCGACAGGGGGAAGATGAAACTCCTTATCCAGCAATGAATAGGCCTTTGCCACCAGGTTGTCTTCCGGATTGCCGGCTATCTCCATGCCATACTGGTGGAGGGTAATCTTCTTTTCTGTTTCAGAAGAAGTACGGATTTCGAGAGCGTCCTCGAGGGCTACCGGATAGAAAACGGTTTCCAGATTGTGATATCCGTCCGGGCGTTTTTCCGTGATGGAAAGTCCCAGGTTTATTTTGATATTAGGAAAAGCGAGCATAAGGTTATTTACTATTTTTCAATTTACGATTTACTATTTGCAGTGCCGCACATGACAATTAATCATGTGTTGAATGTAATTCGGGAGCAAAGTTAGTAAAATCTTCATTTTTCCTTATCCATTCTTCATGATTATATTCTATCTTTGTCGTCCCGACTGGAAAAACTCTGTTATAAAGGAGTCTGTCCGGTCGCAAAATAGTAAATAGTAAATTGTAAAATAGTAAATACCTCGATGGCCGAACAGAAAAGAAATACCCGCAATACAAAGTCTACTAAGGTACAACCGGTAAATGATTATGGACGTATTCAGCCGCAGGCACCTGAACTGGAAGAAGCAGTTCTGGGAGCTTTGATGATTGAAAAGGATGCTTACTCATTGGTGAGTGAGATTCTTCGTCCCGAATCTTTTTACGAACACCGACATC
Source organism: Bacteroides sp. D22 (assembly GCF_000163675.1). NCBI lineage: Bacteria > Pseudomonadati > Bacteroidota > Bacteroidia > Bacteroidales > Bacteroidaceae > Bacteroides > Bacteroides sp. D22. The sequence continues at coordinate 34,810 of NZ_GG774801.1, forward strand.
AGTTGATTTATTCTGCCATCACCGATCTTGCGGTGAATCAGAAGCCGGTGGATATTCTGACTGTAAAGGAACAACTTAGCAAACGCGGAGAACTGGAAGAGGTGGGAGGCCCGTTCTATATTACTCAATTGAGTAGTAAGGTGGCTTCATCAGCGCATATTGAGTATCACGCCCGTATTATTGCACAGAAATCTCTGGCGCGTGAGCTGATTACGTTTACAAGCAATATCCAGAGTAAGGCGTTCGATGAAACGCTGGATGTGGACGACTTGATGCAGGAAGCGGAAGGTAAACTTTTTGAGATTTCGCAGCAGAACATGAAAAAGGATTATACGCAGATCAATCCGGTGATTGACGAAGCCTATAAGCTGATTCAGAAGGCTGCGGCGCGAACCGACGGTTTGAGTGGTCTTGAGAGTGGTTTTACAAAGCTAGACAAGATGACTTCCGGTTGGCAGAATTCCGACCTTATCATTATCGCTGCACGTCCTGCGATGGGTAAGACCGCCTTTGTCCTTTCTATGGCTAAGAATATTGCTGTCGATTATCGGAACCCGGTGGCGTTGTTCTCGCTTGAAATGAGTAACGTTCAGTTGGTGAACCGTTTGATTGCGAATGTCTGTGAGATTCCGAGTGAGAAGATCAAAAGTGGACAGTTGGCAAATTATGAATGGCAGCAATTGGACTATAAACTGAAGAATCTGATGGATGCACCGCTTTACGTGGATGATACTCCGTCTCTGTCTGTATTTGAACTTCGAACGAAAGCGCGTCGTCTGGTACGTGAACATGGGGTGAGAATCATTATTATTGACTACCTTCAGTTGATGAATGCGAGCGGTATGGCGTTTGGTAGCCGTCAGGAAGAGGTTAGTACCATTTCCCGTTCGTTGAAAGGACTGGCGAAAGAGTTGAATATTCCGATTATCGCACTGTCGCAGTTGAATCGTGGTGTGGAAAGTCGTGAAGGTATTGATGGTAAACGTCCGCAGTTGAGTGACCTTCGTGAATCGGGAGCCATCGAGCAGGATGCCGATATGGTGTGCTTTATCCACCGTCCGGAATACTATAAGATTTATCAGGATGATCGTGGTAATGACCTGCGTGGTATGGCGGAGATTGTCATCGCCAAGCATCGTAATGGTGCGGTAGGCGAGGTGTTGCTCCGGTTTAAGGGAGAATTTACCCGTTTCTCCAATCCGGAGGACGATATGGTTATCCCGATGCCGGGTGAGCCTGCCGGGGCTATGTTAGGATCGAAAATGAATACAGGTAATGCAGGTTCCGTACCTCCTCCCGCGCCTGATTTTGCACCGCAGACAGCGAATCCGTTCGGAGCACCGGGGGATGGACCTTTGCCGTTCTAGTTGCGTCCCTGTGGTGAAATAACGCGCAATTTTTTATCAAACCTTCTCGGTCAACCGAAAAATCTTATTAACTTTGCGAATCTTTTTGAGAAACAATAAAAAATTAAGTATATGAATATCTCTTATAACTGGCTGAAAGAGTATGTCAACTTCGACCTGACGCCCGATGAAACGGCTGCTGCGTTGACTTCTATCGGCTTGGAAACAGGTGGTGTAGAAGAAGTGCAAACCATTAAAGGTGGTTTGGAAGGACTTGTGATCGGTGAAGTGCTGACCTGCACGGAACATCCTAATTCTGACCATTTGCATATTACTACTGTTAATCTGGGAGACGGTGAACCGGTACAGATTGTTTGTGGTGCCCCGAATGTGGCTGCCGGACAGAAAGTGGTGGTAGCTACTTTAGGTACGAAACTTTATGACGGTGACGAATGTTTTACCATCAAGAAATCAAAAATCCGTGGGGTAGAATCTACAGGTATGATTTGTGCTGAAGACGAAATCGGGATCGGTACGGATCATGCAGGTATCATCGTATTGCCGGAAACTGCTGTTCCGGGTACGCTTGCCAAGGATTATTATAATATCAAGAGCGATTATGTACTGGAAGTGGACATCACGCCTAACCGTGCGGATGCCTGCTCTCACTATGGGGTAGCTCGTGACCTGTATGCTTATCTGATTCAGAACGGTCGTCAGGCAACTTTACAGCGCCCGTCAGTGGATGGCTTTAAAGTGGAAAACCATGACTTGAATATCGAAGTGAAGGTTGAAAACAGCGAAGCTTGTCCGCATTATGCCGGTGTTACCGTGAAAGGTGTAACGGTGAAGGAGAGTCCGGAATGGCTGCAAAACAAATTGCGCCTGATCGGTGTGCGCCCTATTAATAATGTAGTGGATATTACGAACTATATCGTTCATGCTTTCGGTCAGCCGTTGCATTGCTTCGATGCCGGAAAGATTAAAGGCAATGAAGTGATTGTGAAAACAATGCCCGAAGGTACTCCGTTCGTTACGTTGGATGAAGTGGAGCGTAAGTTGAACGAACGCGACCTGATGATTTGCAACAAGGAAGAGGCCATGTGTATTGCCGGCGTATTCGGCGGACTGGACTCCGGTTCTACGGAAGCCACGACAGACGTATTCATCGAAAGTGCTTATTTCCATCCTACATGGGTGCGTAAGACGGCTCGTCGTCATGGCTTGAATACGGATGCTTCTTTCCGTTTCGAACGTGGTATCGATCCGAACGGCGTGATTTATTGCCTGAAACTGGCTACTTTGATGGTGAAAGAACTGGCTGGCGGTACGATTTCTTCTGAAATAAAAGATGTATTCACTACTCCTGCACAGGATTTTATTGTCGATCTTGCTTACGAAAAAGTACATTCTTTGGTAGGTAAAGTGATTCCGGTAGAGACAATCAAGAGCATTGTGACTAGCTTGGAAATGAAGATTACCAATGAAACGGCAGAAGGACTGACATTGGCTGTTCCTCCTTATCGTGTAGACGTGCAGCGTGATTGCGATGTGATTGAAGATATTCTTCGTATCTATGGATATAATAATGTGGAAATTCCGACTACGTTGAACTCCAGTCTGACTACAAAGGGTGAGCACGACAAGTCGAATAAATTGCAGAATCTGATTGCAGAACAACTGGTGGGTTGTGGATTCAATGAAATTCTGAACAACTCACTGACTCGTGCTGCTTATTATGATGGGTTGGAGGCTTATCCGTCCAATCACCTGGTGATGTTGCTCAATCCGTTGAGTGCTGATCTGAACGCTATGCGTCAGACCTTGCTGTTCGGCGGACTGGAAAGCATTGCTCATAATGCCAATCGTAAGAACGCTGATTTGAAATTCTTCGAATTCGGTAACTGTTATTATTTCAATGCTGACAAGAAGAACGAAGAGAAGGTACTGGCTCCTTATTCGGAAGATTATCACTTGGGCTTGTGGGTAACCGGTAAGAAGGTTTCCAATTCATGGGCGCATGCGGATGAGAACAGTTCGGTGTATGAATTGAAGGCTTATGTAGAAAATATATTGAAGCGTCTGGGACTGGATTTGCACAATCTGGTTGTAGGTAATCTGACAGACGATGTTTTTGCTGCCGCACTCTCTGTCAACACGAAGGGCGGAAAACGTCTTGCTTCTTTCGGTATTGTAACTAAGAAGCTGTTGAAAGCATTTGATATCGACAATGAAGTATATTACGCCGACTTGAACTGGAAGGAATTGATGAAAGCCATCCGTTCTGTGAAGATCAGCTACAAGGAAATCTCCAAATTCCCTGCTGTGAAACGCGACTTGGCATTGTTGCTTGATAAGAATATACAATTTGCCGAAATCGAAAAGATTGCATACGAAACAGAGAAGAAGCTGTTGAAAGAGGTGGAGCTTTTTGATGTATATGAAGGTAAGAACCTCGAAGCGGGTAAGAAGTCGTATGCGGTGAGCTTCCTGCTTCAAGATGAAAACCAGACTTTGAATGATAAGATGATTGATAAGATCATGTCGAAACTGGTGAAGAACCTGGAAGATAAACTGGGTGCCAAACTTAGATAAACTTAAAATTGTCATTATTAAAAATATAAACCAATGGGAAGAGCATTTGAATATAGAAAGGCCGCTAAACTGAAAAGATGGGGTCACATGGCTAAAACTTTTACAAGACTGGGTAAACAAATCGCTATCGCTGTAAAGGCAGGCGGTCCGGAACCTGAAAACAACCCGACGCTGCGTTCGGTGATCGCTACTTGTAAGCGTGAAAACATGCCGAAAGATAACATTGAACGTGCTATCAAAAACGCAATGGGTAAAGACCAGAGCGACTACAAGAGTATGACTTATGAAGGATACGGCCCTCACGGTATTGCTGTGTTTGTAGATACATTGACAGACAACACAACTCGTACGGTGGCTGATGTTCGTTCGGTATTCAATAAGTTCGGTGGCAATCTGGGTACAATGGGTTCTCTTGCGTTCCTTTTCGACCACAAATGTGTGTTCACTTTCAAGAAGAAAGACGGATTGGATATGGAAGAACTGATTCTCGATCTGATCGACTATGACGTGGAAGATGAATATGAAGAAGATGATGAAGAGGGAACAATTACTATCTATGGTAATCCTAAGAGCTACGCCGCTATTCAGAAGCATCTGGAAGAATGTGGCTTTGAAGATGTCGGTGGAGACTTCACTTATATCCCGAACGACTTGAAAGAGGTTACTCCGGAACAACGCGAAACATTGGATAAGATGATCGAACGTCTGGAAGAATTTGATGACGTGCAGACTGTCTATACCAATATGCAACCGGAAGAAGGGGAAGAGGAGTAAGACAGGTTATGGAATATGTTTATAAGACCCAGGGGACTTGCAGCACGAATATCGAACTGAATGTGGAAGATGGAGTGGTGAAGGAAGTTGCTTTCTGGGGAGGATGTAATGGTAACCTTCAAGGTCTTTCCCGCCTTGTGAGAGGGATGAAGGTAGCGGATGTGATCACAAAACTTGAAGGAGTGCGTTGTGGTGGCAGACCGACTTCATGTCCCGATCAATTATGTCGTGCATTGCATGAGATGGGATATTGATTGATTTTTCATTTATGTAAATTATATATTGATTTGTGGCCTCTGGCAATTGGTTTGTCGGAGGTCATTTTTTTAGCAGAAAGTCCTTATTTCTTTTTCTCGAGTAGTCCTTACTCAACCCTTTTATAATAATGTCCTCATAATTAGTGTATCATCTGTGTCCATAGGTCATCTACTTATTGGTCGGTATTTTGAACTAAAATTGATTCTCACTCGTTATTTATAAGTATATTTGTACTGGATAAACTATTATGCAAAAATGAAGAATATTTTTCAAGACTTAAGACGGAAAGATCATAAACGCTATCTGGGTGGACTGGATGTTTTTAAATATATTGGTCCGGGGCTACTGGTTACTGTAGGATTTATTGATCCGGGAAACTGGGCTTCTAATTTCGCCGCCGGTTCCGAATTCGGCTATTCCTTGCTTTGGGTGGTTACCTTGTCTACTATCATGCTGATTGTCCTTCAGCACAACGTTGCTCACTTGGGAATCGTTACCGGACTTTGCCTTTCGGAGGCGGCCACTAAGTACACCCCTAAATGGGTGTCACGACCTATTCTTGGCACAGCAGTACTGGCGTCGATCTCTACTTCCCTGGCGGAAATTCTGGGAGGTGCCATCGCGTTGGAAATGTTATTGGATATTCCTATTATATGGGGAGCTGTATTGACTACGCTTTTTGTCTCCATCATGCTTTTCACTAATTCGTATAAAAAGATAGAACGTTCCATCATTGCGTTCGTTTCTGTTATCGGGCTTTCATTTATTTATGAATTGTTTCTGGTGGAAATAGACTGGCCGGCTGCAACGGCGGGGTGGGTGACTCCTTCTTTCCCGAAAGGTAGTATGCTGATTATCATGAGTGTGTTGGGAGCGGTAGTGATGCCTCACAATCTGTTCCTTCATTCGGAGGTGATACAGAGTCACGAGTACAATAAGAAAGATGATGCTTCTATTAAGAAGGTATTGAAATATGAGTTGTTTGACACTCTTTTCTCAATGATTGTAGGTTGGGCGATTAACAGTGCCATGATTCTGCTGGCGGCCGCCACTTTCTTTAAGAGCGGTATTCAGGTAGAGGAACTGCAACAGGCTAAGTCTTTGCTCGAACCTTTATTGGGAAGTAATGCGGCAATTGTATTTGCATTGGCATTGCTGATGGCGGGCATTTCGTCAACTATTACGAGCGGAATGGCGGCAGGTTCTATTTTTGCAGGTATTTTCGGCGAGTCTTATCATATCAAGGACAGTCACTCGCAGGTGGGAGTTCTCTTATCTTTGGGAATTGCCTTATTGCTGATTTTCTTTATTGGAGATCCTTTTAAAGGATTGATTATTTCGCAGATGGTACTTAGTATTCAATTGCCTTTCACCGTGTTCTTACAGGTGGGACTGACGTCTTCCCGAAAGGTGATGGGCGATTATGTCAATAGTCGTTGGAGTACGTTCGTGTTGTACTCGATTGCTATTATCGTTTCGGTACTGAACATTATGCTTTTGTTTTCATAAAATGAACATGAACTTATAAATATAGAATGATGAAAATTATTACTTATAACGTGAACGGACTACGTGCAGCCGTATCTAAAGGGTTACCGGAATGGCTGGCACAGGAGAATCCTGATATTCTTTGTCTGCAAGAGACGAAACTGCAACCGGACCAATATCCGGGAGAAGTGTTTGAAGCATTGGGCTACAAGTCTTATTTGTACTCGGCGCAGAAGAAGGGATACAGTGGAGTGGCTATACTTACCAAGCGGGAACCGGACCATGTGGAATATGGGATGGGAATGGAAGCATACGATAATGAAGGACGTTTCATCCGTGCGGACTTCGGAGACTTGTCGGTAGTCAGTGTTTATCACCCTTCGGGAACAAGCGGGGATGAACGCCAGGCCTTTAAAATGGGGTGGTTGGAAGATTTCCAGAAATATGTGATGGAGTTGCAGAAGTCTCGTCCCAACTTGATTCTTTGCGGTGATTATAATATCTGTCACGAGCCGATTGATATTCATGACCCTGTCCGGAACGCGACCAACAGCGGTTTCCTTCCTGAAGAACGGGAATGGATGACGCGTTTCCTGTCTGCGGGATATGTGGACTCTTTCCGTACGCTTTGTCCGGAGAAACAGGAATATACCTGGTGGAGCTATCGTTTTAATTCGCGTGCCAAGAATAAAGGCTGGAGAATTGATTATTGTATGGTCAGCGAACCGGTACGCCCGCTGTTGAAACGGGCGTATATCCTGAATGAGGCCGTACATTCCGACCATTGTCCGATGGCTCTGGAGATATTATAGAATGGTAATACTCAATTTACGGGTGTCTCCTCCGTCGCGAAACTCGCCGAGGTAGACGCCTTGCCATGTACCTAAGTTCAAACGGTGGTTTTTGATGGGGATGGTGACCGAGCTTCCTATCAGGGAGGCTTTTATATGGGCACTCATATCGTCAGGGCCTTCAAGGGTATGGATGAAGTAGGGAGCACCGTCGGGGACAAGTTTATTAAAAAACGTCTGAAAGTCATGCCGTACGTCCGGGTCTGCATTTTCGTTGATGGTCAGTCCGGCAGAAGTGTGTTTGATAAAGACTACCAGCAGGCCGCTTTCAGGAAGTGCGGGTAGCTGTGAGACAATATCGCGCGTGATTAGGTGAAATCCGCGCGAATAATGAGGTAGTTGAATATCAAATGTTGTAGCCATAAATTTCCGTCTTTTAAAATTTGGATGGTGGATTCAGATCAACATACGGATCTTTGATGGCTGATTCCATCATCGCATTGATTGTAATTCCTGTATCTTCTTTGTAATTCCTTCTTTTGTTCCATTCACGTATGTCCTTAAGAGTGACATCACGTTTCTTTCTGTTTTGAGGGAAATTACTTTTTCTTTTCCTATCGGCATATTCATCCTTTCTGGCTGCGCTCATCATAGCTTGGATGGCAATGGCTGTTGATTCTTTATATGAAATAGTTTTGTTCATATTTTCTTTTTTTTGATTTTAATCTTTACGCCCTATCCGGTACAAAGATACTTTTTTATACTTTTGCACAAAATAAAAATGCAAAATAGTTTATGGAAGATAGAATACAGAAAGCAGTGGAGCTTTTTAGGAGTGGATATAACTGCTCACAGTCGGTGGTAGCGGCTTTTGCGGACATGTATGGATTTACACAGGAACAGGCATTGCGTATGAGTGCTTCTTTTGGCGGGGGCATCGGACGGATGCGTGAAACGTGTGGAGCTGCCTGCGGCATGTTTCTGGTGGCAGGCTTGGAAACCGGTGCTACGGAAGCAACTGACCGGGAAGGAAAAGCTGCCAATTATGCGGTAGTGCAAGAACTGGCGGCTGAATTTAAGAAGCGTAACGGCTCGCTGATTTGTGGCGAATTGTTGGGATTAAAGAAAAAAGAGCCGGTCTCCACTATTCCGGAAGAGCGTACTGCTCAATATTATAGCAAGCGTCCCTGTGCAAAAATGGTTGAAGAAGCGGCAAGAATTTGGTCGGAATATCTCGAAAAGCATCCAAAATGAGCTCCTAAAATGCTTTTTTATTACAAAAACGGTAAAAAAGTGCTCAATAAAGTGTTATATAACATAAAAATAACTATCTTTGCCTCCGAAATAAAATCTGAAAGTCTTTATGGCTGGAAAGATTTTAAGCATGTCTAACTAAAATTGCAAAGCAAATGTTGAAAGAAAAAGCTGGTGTAATTGCAGGTACTATCTGGAATGCACTGAACGAAACAGAAGGAATGACTGCCAAGCAGCTTAAAAAAGCAACTAAATTGGTTGACAAAGATCTGTTTCTCGGCCTTGGCTGGTTATTGAGAGAAGACAAAGTCTCTGTGGAAGAAGTTGAAGGTGAACTCTTCATCAAATTGATCTAAGCGAGTAACTCACTTAAGCAATAAAAAAATGCGTTGGTACATAATCATAATGTTATCAACGCATTTTTTTTTATTCCGCCATTTACGTATCTTTGCACACCAAAAAGATAAAATAATAAGAATTCAGAATGAAGAATATACGCAACTTTTGCATTATTGCTCATATTGACCACGGTAAGTCGACTTTGGCTGACCGTTTGTTGGAGTTTACACATACCATTCAGGTTACTTCCGGGCAGATGCTTGATAATATGGATCTGGAGAAGGAAAGAGGGATCACTATCAAGAGCCATGCTATCCAGATGGAATATACTTATCAGGGTGAAAAGTATATCCTTAACTTGATTGACACCCCGGGACATGTGGACTTTTCGTATGAGGTATCGCGTTCTATTGCTGCGTGTGAAGGTGCGTTGCTGATTGTCGATGCTTCCCAGGGAGTGCAGGCGCAGACGATTTCAAATCTGTATATGGCTATTGAGCATGACCTTGAGATTATTCCGGTGATTAATAAATGTGACATGGCGAGCGCCAATCCCGAAGAAGTGGAAGATGAGATCGTTGAATTGTTGGGCTGCAAACGGGAGGAAGTAATCCGTGCGTCCGGCAAAACGGGGATGGGAGTGGAAGAGATACTGGCGGCTGTGATTGAGCGGATTCCTCATCCGGAAGGAGATGAAGAGGCTCCGTTGCAGGCTTTGATTTTCGACTCTGTATTTAATTCTTTCCGCGGAATTATAGCCTATTTCAAGATCGAAAACGGTATGATTCGCAAGGGAGACAAGGTGAAGTTCTTCAATACGGGAAAAGAGTATGACGCCGATGAAGTAGGGGTGTTGAAAATGGATATGGTGCCTCGTAACGAACTTCGTACGGGAGATGTAGGATATATTATTTCCGGTATCAAGACTTCCAAAGAGGTGAAAGTGGGAGATACCATTACGCATATTGCCCGTCCGTGTGAAAAGGCTATTGCCGGTTTTGAGGAAGTGAAGCCGATGGTGTTTGCCGGAGTTTATCCGATTGAAGCGGAGGATTTTGAAGATCTCCGTGCGTCTTTGGAGAAGTTGCAGTTGAATGACGCGTCTTTGACTTTCCAGCCGGAATCTTCGTTGGCTTTGGGTTTTGGCTTCCGTTGTGGTTTCCTCGGATTGCTCCACATGGAGATTGTGCAGGAGCGCTTGGACCGTGAGTTTGATATGAATGTGATTACTACGGTGCCGAACGTTTCTTACCATATATATGATAAACAAGGTAATATGAAGGAAGTGCATAACCCTGGTGGTATGCCCGACCCGACGATGATTGACCATATCGAAGAGCCGTATATCAAAGCATCTATTATTACTACTACCGATTATATCGGCCCTATCATGACGCTTTGTCTGGGTAAACGTGGTGAATTGATCAAACAGGAATATATCTCCGGTAACCGGGTGGAAATCTATTATAATATGCCTTTGGGAGAAATTGTGATTGACTTTTATGATAAGTTGAAGAGTATTTCTAAAGGGTATGCTTCGTTTGATTATCATCCGAATGGTTTCCGTACTTCCAAACTGGTGAAGTTGGATATCCTCTTGAACGGTGAGCCTGTGGATGCGCTTTCCACTTTGACGCATATTGACAATGCTTACGATATGGGACGCCGGATGTGTGAGAAGTTGAAGGAACTTATTCCGCGTCAACAGTTTGATATTGCCATTCAGGCAGCTATCGGAGCGAAGATTATTTCTCGTGAAACCATTAAGGCGGTTCGTAAGGATGTGACCGCGAAGTGTTATGGTGGCGACGTGAGCCGTAAACGTAAACTGCTTGAAAAACAGAAAAGAGGTAAAAAACGAATGAAACAAATCGGTAACGTGGAAGTGCCGCAGAAAGCCTTCCTCGCCGTACTGAAGCTGGATTAAAAAAACACTGCCGCAAGCAATTTTTCAGAGATATGTTCTGAACAAATTGACTTGCGGTTAGTTTTTAATACACCAGGTGATTGCCTTCTGTCTGCAGAGCTTTCCTTGGCAATCACTTTTTAGGAACAAACAACTATAAATATGAGAAAAGTTCTGTCTTTTTCGGGCTTCCTGATGTTGGGGCTCGTCGTTTCGCAATTCTTGCCGATGATGGCAGGGGATGGCTATGGAGCTGTTAAATACATATCGAATGTATTGCTCTATGTATGCCTTAGTTTTATAATGATTAATGTAGGCCGTGAATTCGTTCTTGATAAGACACGATGGAAAAGTTACGCCCAGGATTATTTTATTGCCATGGCTACGGCTGCTTTGCCGTGGTTTATGATTGCCATTTATTATGTGTTTGTATTGCTTCCACCCGATTTTTGGAATAGTTGGGAAGCCTGGAAGGAGAACTTACTATTGAGCCGTTTTGCCGCACCGACATCAGCCGGTATTTTGTTTACAATGTTGGCGGCTATCGGGTTAAAGTCCAGTTGGATTTATAAGAAGATACAGGTGTTGGCTATTTTTGACGATTTGGATACGATTCTTTTGATGATTCCTCTTCAGATTATGATGATCGGGCTACGCTGGCAGTTGATTATTGTGGTAGTGATTGTGTTCCTGTTATTATCGATCGGCTGGCAAAGGCTGAATAAGTACGATTGGCGTCAGGATTGGAAGGCTATCCTCTTTTATTCAATAATCATATTTTTGGCTACTCAAATTCTTTATCTCGGTAGTAAGGAATTGTATGGGGAGGAGGGAAGTATTCATATTGAAGTCCTGCTGCCTGCATTTGTGCTGGGTATGATTATGAAACATAAGGAACATGACACGCCCGTGGAACGAAAGGTGTCTACCGGAATCTCATTTTTCTTCATGTTCCTGGTGGGGATGAGTATGCCGCATTTTATTGGTGTGAACTTTGCGGAGACTCATGCAGGTGCTTATTCCGTCACCGGTTCGCAGGAGATGATGTCGTGGGGGATGATTATGTTTCATGTAGTGATTGTCTCTTTATTGTCGAATATAGGAAAGCTTTGCCCGATGTTCTTTTACCGTGACCGGAAATTAAGCGAGCGACTGGCTCTTTCTATCGGTATGTTTACCCGTGGTGAGGTAGGAGCCGGAATTATTTTCATAGCGTTAGGGTATAACTTGGGTGGGCCGGCATTGGTGATTTCTGTTCTTACCTTGGTACTGAATCTGATTTTGACAGGAATTTTTGTACTTTGGGTCAAAAATCTTGCTTTAAGGAGTTATACTAATTAGAAAATTCTGTATATTGCAAAACTAATATTATAAAAACATTTCGTTATGACTATTTTGCGGACTATGCGGAACTTCTCGTCTATGAATATCACGGCGAGTATTCTTTTATTCCTGGCTGCTATCTCGGCAGCCATTATTGCGAACTCTTCTGTGGCTCCGGTATATCAGGAATTTTTGTCGCATGAACTTCATTTACAGATAGGAAATTTTAATTTGCTTTCGCATGGTGGGGAAAATCTGCGAATGATTGAGTTTATCAATGATGGTTTGATGACGATTTTCTTTTTATTGGTTGGACTGGAAATCAAACGTGAGCTATTGGTAGGTGAGCTTTCCTCTTTCCGTAAGGCGGCGTTGCCTTTCATTGCCGCTTGTGGTGGGATGTTGTTGCCTGTGATGATCTATTCGCTTATTTGTGTTCCGGGTAGTGAAGGCGGACATGGACTCGCCATTCCTATGGCTACGGATATTGCTTTTTCATTGGGGGTGTTGAGCTTATTAGGCAGCCGTGTGCCGTTGAGTTTGAAGATTTTTTTGACTGCTTTTGCGGTAGTCGATGATATCGGGGGAATTTTGGTGATCGCTCTTTTTTATAGTTCACATGTTGCCTATGGCTATCTTTTGGTAGCTATACTCTTTTATATTTTACTTTATTTTATAGGAAAGTATGGAACGACAAATAAGGTATTCTTCTTGGTGATTGGGGTGATTATCTGGTATTTATTTTTGCAATCCGGTATTCATAGCACTATTTCGGGAGTTATTCTTGCTTTTGTTATTCCCGCTAAACCTCGTCTGAATGTAGGGAAGTACATCGAAAAAATTCGTCATACCATTGCCGATTTTCCGGCAATGCAATCTGAAAGCATTGTGCTGACTAATGAGCAAATAGCCAAGTTGAAAGAGGTCGAATCGGCTTCCGACCGTGTAATTAGTCCGTTGCAGTCATTAGAAGATAATTTGCATGGAACAGTCAATTATTTGATTCTTCCTCTTTTTGCATTTGTCAATGCCGGCGTTGTGTTTAGTGGGGGAGGCGAATTAGTGGGAGCTGTCAGTATTGCTGTTGCTGCCGGTCTGTTACTGGGAAAATTTATTGGAATATATTTCTTTACCTGGCTGGCTATAAAAATAAGATTGACTCCCATGCCTTTAGGGATGACCTGGAAGAATCTTTCCGGAGTTGCATTGTTGGGAGGTATTGGCTTTACTGTATCACTCTTTATCGCTAATCTTTCTTTTGGGGTAGACTATCCTGTATTATTGAATCAGGCCAAATTTGGTGTATTGACCGGAACCGTACTTTCCGGCTTACTGGGATATGTCGTACTTCGGATTTCGCTTTAATCTGTCGATTCATCGTCTCCATCATCTATCGGAAGAATTTTCATGCTTTCTTCATGTGGCAATTGTTCAACTTGGCGGAGTTTTCGTTCGATAGCGCGAGTCCGCTTACCCATTACTTCTTCTAGTTGGTCGCCGGCATTTTGAAGGTTTTTCTGTACTTTTTCGAGTAGTCCTCCGAATTTGCTGAATTCTGTTTTTACAGCTCCTAATACCGTCCAAACCTCTCCCGTTCGCTTTTGAATAGCTAACGTGCGGAATCCCATTTGCAGGCTATTTAGGATAGCCCCTAGTGTAGTAGGTCCTGTGACAACTATTTTGTAATCTTTTTGCAGAGTTTCTACCAGGCTTGTTCTTCGGATTACTTCGGCATAAATGCTTTCAAAAGGCAGAAACATAATGGCGAAGTCTGTGGTAAAAGGAGGATCTACATATTTGTCGTGAATGTCTTTCGCCATTTTTTTGATGGTTGTTTCCAATTGCTTGCCGGACGATTCTATCAATGCAGTATCTCCTGCTTCAAAAGCATCATAATATTGTTCGTACACATCTTTGGGAAATTTAGCGTCGATAGGCAGGTAGACGGTGCTGTTCGCATCATCCTTTCCCGGAAGTTTGATTGCGAACTCAACGAATTCGGTTCCGCTTTTCTTGGTTTTTACATTAGCGTCGTATTGTTCCGGACTCATCATCTGCTCTAATAATGCTCCTAACTGAACTTCGCCGAATGTACCACGCATTTTTACATTGCTCAATACCTTCTTTAATCCGCCTACGTCTTGAGCCAGAGATTTCATTTCGCCTAGTCCTTTCTGCACATTCTCAAGTTGTGAGCGGACAATTTCAAATGATTGGCCAATGCGTTCGTTCAATGTCTTTTGCAATTTTTCTTCCACCATTGTCCTCATGTCATCCAACCTCTTTTCGGTCGATTTAATCAATGATTCCTGTTGACGGGCCATCATATCGAATTTCTGACGCTGCAGCTCTCCGTTAGTCAACATATTTTTGTGCAATGTGTCTTGCAATTGCTGCATATTCTGATTCAGCGTTTGAGTCATCTCCAAGCGGAGTTCCCGGATGCTGCGATTCAGTTCTTCGCGATTCTCCTGCATTTGTTGGCGCAAAGCTGTTTGCAGTTGTTCCGCTTGCGTTTGATTATTACCTTTTGTAAGTGACAGTATTAGTAAGACTATCACTAATGCAGCAACAACGATAAGTAAAATTAATTCCATTAATAAGTAAGAATTTCGTTTCCGGTTTCAGTAATCAGAATCATGTTTTCCCATTGGGCGGAGGGGAGTCCGTCGTCGGTGCAGACAGTCCATCCGTCGGCATCATCTATAAAGACTTCGTAGGTTCCCATGTTAATCATGGGTTCGATGGTAAAGGTCATTCCCGGTACGATCATCATGCCCGTACCCCGTCGGCCGAAATGCTCTACGTCCGGTTCCTCATGGAATTGCATCCCTACGCCATGTCCGCAGAGATCACGAACTACGCTGAACCCGTTCTTTTCTGCATGTTCCTGGATGGCGGCGCCTACATCACCCAGTTGTTTCCAGGGTTGTGCAGCGGCAATACCTATTTCCATACACTCTTTGGTGACTTGTACTAATCTTTGCATGTCAGGATTGACATCGCCAATCATAAACATACGGGATGCATCGGAGAAATATCCTTTATAAATGGTAGAAACGTCCACATTGATAATGTCTCCGCTTTTTAGAATCTCATTTTTGTTGGGAATACCGTGACAAACCACGTCGTTAATGCTTGTGCAGACGCTTTTGGGAAATCCTTCGTAGTTGAGTGGGGCAGGGATAGCGCCGTGGCTGGTGGTGAAATCATATACCAATACATCAATCTCTTCGGTGGACATTCCTTCCCGGATATTTTCTGAAATGTAATCCAGCAGTGCTGTATTGATTTTTGCACTTTCCCGGATGCCTTCCAGTTGTTCGGGAGTACGGAGTACTTTACGCGGTGGAAGTTTGTAACCTTGTTTTCTGTATTTCTGTATTTTTGCTTCTACTTCTGCCGGATAATTAGAGGGGGTAAACCGGAATCCCTTGATAAAGTTCTTCATTATGATAGCATATTTAATCGTATGACAAAGGTACGAGAATAAATGGAAAATATGCTTTCTTGCTTTCTAAAACTTTTCGATCCTCAATTATCAATAGGATTTACCATTCGTATGAAACGCTAACTTGAGGTATCCATTCCCATCTTTTTCGTATAGCATTATATTGGTATTGCATCCCTGTTTTGATTTTCCAGTTTTTGTTTATTTTGAAAACGACATTACTTCCCAATTTGGTTGGTTCCACTTCGGAGGGGAGCCCTCGGTATCTTCGGGTATCGAGGTTTTGTGAACCATATATATCGAGAGACCATCTGGAGGATAATTTATATTCCATTTGGCTTTGGATATGGAAATGATTGGAATTTTCTGCAAAGTCACTTTTACTATGCAGAATAAGATTCTTGTTTATTCTTAGCCAGGAATAAGTGGGTAAAAAGGTGGAACCTGGCTTTTGGAACATCTTGTATGTGTGAATAGAAGGTTTCGAAAAGATTGTGGAAGATTTTAAAGTGGGTAGTGTGGGATCAAAATCTACAAATGGTTTTCGAGAGTACATTTTTTGCTCTACTTTTTCGATAAGCTTTCTGTTTATCTTGATTTCCTGATCGGATTCCAACATTTGCTGAAGTCTCAATGAGTCCTGTTTGCTCCATTCTTGCCCTGTTGCGGATAAGGGGAACAATAATAAACAAAGAATATTCAATTGATATTTCCGAATGTCCATACACTGTGCTAGTAAAGTTTATTGTATGGACGGTGAAAAACAGGATATGCTGCTTTGAACGATTAGTGAATAGTAATTATTTCACATAATATGGGAATACTTTTCTTTTGTTTATGATAGTTTTCTAGCTTTGAAAACGGGTTGTATCTTCTGAATTTCCGATTCAAAGCCAAACCAGTAGCCATGTCCTTCTTCATCGACAGGGAGGAAACATAGTCGTAGATTTTCACGGTATGCACCGTATACTACTTCCCAACTTTCAGGAGGTAACTGTCTTTTGGTTCTTACTTTTTCTGCCGGAGCTTTTTTTAATGACATACCTGCTTCTATCCATGCAATACTGACTTGTGTCAGGTAGTCGGGATAATGATTCTTGCAGAAATCATAAAGGATTAATCCTCTTCTTTCCAAGCTAAGAGGAGTGTCGATGACATCTGTCCGGACCAGATGGTCGAGTAGGTCATGTATAAAATGGGGGTTCTCCAAAATTAGTATACGGGTGATATTTCGCCAGGTAGGAGTGTTATAGAAACCGTCTAACAGGCGTGACAGATAATGGGCTGTTTGTAACTCATCTACTGTGATTTCACGGGTTTGAAGTACTTCGTATGGAGGAAGTGGAGAATACTGTATACCTAATTCATCCGCTCTTCTTCGCATTTCGGTGCCCGGAAGTAATTTCAGAGATTCCAGTTGGATTTCTCCTGCGCCATACTCGGTTAAGGTACGGACGTCGTCGAAAATCTCTGATAGATGGTAGAGTGGGAGTCCGGCTATCAAGTCGGCATGAGTTTCCATGTTTTCAAGTGAACATAGATAATGGAGTCCGGCCAAAGCATTGGAGAGTTTTCCTATTCTTCGACTTTGTTCAAGCACGTTTTCCCGAAGGCTTTGGATACCGGCTTCCAGGTGCAGCAGACCTTTAGGCAGAGTGGCTAATTCCTGTTTGAGTTCATCGGAAAGTAGTGCCGGATGAATTTCCAGATGGAAACAGATGTCCGGGTATTCACGGAATAAATTTAATAGCTCTTTTGCCCGTTTATTATTGTAATTGAAAGTACGATCCAGTACTCGCACGTTTTTGATTCCGTGTTCGTGTATCACGTCGAGACGTTCTTTGATTGCTTCGAGAGATAAGGTACGAACCGGCTTTTCACCTCCACTGACACAAAAAGCACAGGTGTTAAAACATCCCCGGGTAGTTTCTAACTGCACAAATGGTTTGCTCCAATTGAAGAAACGGCTTTTTTCGGGAGGAACCAATTCAGAAAAGTTCATGACACGGGCAAGTCCGTTGTCCTGATATTCTCCTGATTCATTCAGGTAACAAAGTCCTGTGATTGATTTCCATTCCTTTCTTGGCTGATTCCACACTTTTAACCATAATGGAAATACTTCTTCGCCTTCTCCGCGAAACACTCCGCTTACAAATTTGTTCTTATATAAGAAAGCTTCATTATCTCCTAAAAATTCGGGACCTCCGAGTATAACACAGCAGTGAGGTAGTAATGCTTTTGCGCGTGAAACAATGTGCAGGAGTTGCTCATGATTGAATAGCCAATTGGTAGCTGCAATGATATCCGGTTGATGGCGGTAGATTTGATTGACGACACTGCCAGTGTTTTCATTGATCGTAGCGGAGACGGTACACCATTCAATGTCTGTATTATTTGCTATTTGGGCATGTAAGGCAGGTAATGCCAACGAAGAATGAGCGTACGAACTATTTAAATCAAGCCAAAGAAGTTTCATGTGGAAATTTTAATATTATCTTTGCAAAGGTACAAAAAACTTGTGGCTTGTGATGTATAGTAAATAAAAAACGCTAATTTTGTATTAATAAACGCAATAAACTAGAGAATTATGGAAATGATAAAGAAATATGCGGGTATCTTGATGATGCTGACTTTATTGGTTGGCTTTACTTCGTGTGAAGACGATGAAGATATTTATGACGATTTGATGGGACGTACTTGGGTTGGTGATTTATGGTTTGGTTCTGACAATAATCCGATAGAAAGTGGTATTCGTTTGGATAACAATGGTTTGGGAATAGATTACCAAGTCTTTGACTACGATGGTAGGCCGGCCGGTGATTTGCCATTCCGTTGGTGGGTGGATTATGGAACATTGTATCTTGATTATGGTTATGATTTTGCTTTACGTGAGATTAGAGGTGTTCGTGTTAGAGGTCGTTATTTGCAAGGTGATTTGTATCTTGATGGAGAATATATTGATTATATTGAGTTGCAGATGCAATAGAATAAATTATAATTTAAATAGAAAAGGAGTTATATCAATCGATATAACTCCTTTTCTATTTTGAGCATATTGTTTTATTTTTTTAGAAACAACTTCTTAAATTCCGCCGGATAAGGCGTCTCGAACTCCATTAAATCTCCCGTTACCGGATGATAGAAACAAAGTTTGAAGGCATGGAGTGCCAATCGTCCGATAGGGTTGGGAGAATCTTCTCTTCCATATCTTCCGTCGCCGATAATAGGATGGCCTAAATCCTGCATGTGTACACGAATCTGATTCTTTCGGCCAGTTTCCAAATCGAGTTCCAACAGAGAATATCCGTTAGCGCGTTTGATTGTCTTATAGTGGGTAATAGATTTTGATCCACCGTCATCATATTCACTGGAACTTACGTAAAGCGTTTTATCAGTCAGCCAGGAAACGACTGTATCATAATCTTTTTCCATACTACCTTCCACTACAGCTACATATCGGCGGTCGGTCACTATCTCATGCCAGTTGTCGCGTAGCGTCCGCTGCGTTTTTTCATCTTTGGCAAACATCATCAGACCGGAAGTATCTCTATCTAAGCGGTGAACGATAAACACACGGAATTGACGTCCGGAGCGTTGCACATATTCATTCAGTATCGTGTAGGCAGTGCGCTCTTTCTGACGCTCCGTATTGACGGATAGAAGTCCTTGCATCTTTTCGACGACAATGATATAGGCGTCTTCATATACAATCTTCAGCAATCTGTTATTAAATTCTTTCTTTCCCTTTTGCTTGCTGATTTTCACTTTCATGCCTGCTTCAAGGGGAAAGTTGAATTGCGTGGTTATCACATTATCAACAAACACGACCCGCTTGCTTAACAACGATTTTAATTTCGTGCGACTTGCATCCGGCATCTTGGCAGCCAGGAACTCCATTAATTCCATGGGCTCTTTGACTGCATAATTGGTATATTGAGCACGTGCTTTTTCTGCAGGAGTTCTTCTAGGTCTTTTTTTCATTTCTTTTTTCTTTTGAGAATTTATTTTTCACCACAGATTACACAGATTAACACAGATTTTTATTACTGATTATTATAATCTGTGCTAATCTGTGTAATCTGTGGTGAACTCTTTATCGAAGTTTCAGCAACACCACATTTTCTACGTGATGAGTGTGAGGGAACATATCTACGGGCTGAACAGCCTTCACCTTATACTTTTCATTCAGTAATTGCAGATCCCGCGCTTGAGTAGCAGGATTACAACTTACATATACAATTCGTTTCGGTTCCGCAAACAAAATGACATCAATCACATCCTGGTGCATACCGGCACGGGGAGGGTCTGTGATGATTACGTCGGGGCGCCCATGCTGATTGATGAAATCCTGCGTCAGCATATCTTTCATATCACCGGCATAAAAAATTGCGTTCTTGATATCATTGATTTCTGCATTCACCTTTGCGTCTTCAATAGCTTCCGGCACGTATTCAATACCGATCACCTGGCGGGCTTGGCGTGAAACGAAATTGGCAATTGTTCCTGTTCCTGTATAAAGGTCATATACCAGTTCGTTTCCTGTTAATCCGGCAAAGTTACGGGCTATCTTATATAAATTATAAGCCTGTTCCGAGTTAGTCTGATAGAATGATTTCGGGCCGACCTTGAAACGCAAGCCTTCCATTTCTTCAAAGATGTGGTCTTTCCCTTTAAATACGTGAACGTCCAAATCGTTGATGGTATCGTTGCACTTATTATTAATAATGTATAGAAGCGAAGTGATTTCGGGGAAAGAGTCCGCTACGAATTGGAGTAATTGCTTGAACAGTTCCATTTCGTGATCTTCTGTAATCTTGCAAATGACGATTACCATCAGTTCCCCTGTGGAAGATGTGCGTATAATCATATTCCGCAGCATACCTTCCTGTGTGCGCAGATTGATGAAAGAATAATCGTGTTCGTAAGCGTAGTCACGTACTGCGTTCCGGATGCGGTTGGATATATCATCCTGCAACCAGCATTTCTCAATAGCCAGTACTTTGTCGAATGCTCCCGGAATGTGGAAACCTACCGCATTCATCTGATCGTATTTCACGTCCTGACGAACTTCCTCGTTTGTCAACCAGCGCTTATTTGAAAAGGTGAATTCCAGTTTGTTTCTGTAAAACTCCGTTTTGTCAGAACCGAGAATCGGAGAAATCTCGGGAAGTTCGATCTTTCCGATACGTCTCAAATTATCTTCCACTTGTTTTTGCTTATATCTGATCTGCTCCGAATAGGGGAGCACTTGCCACTTGCAGCCACCGCATACGCCATAATGTTGGCAGAAAGGAACAGCGCGATTGGGCGACAGCTCGTGAAACTTCACCGCTTCAGCTTCGGCATATTTATTCTTTTTACGCTTGATTTGCAGGTCTACAACATCACCCGGCACTACATAGGGAACAAAAATCACTAGGTCGTTTACTTTTGCGATGGCTTTTCCTTCGGCAGCCACATCCATGATTGTTACCTTCTCCAATAAGGGAAGCTCTTTTTTCTTTCTTGCCACTTTTACACCAGTCTAATAATTACTTTGCAAAAGTAGGTATTTTTTTTGGAAAAAATTCGGGTATACAGAAATATTCCGGATTGTAATGTCGAAATTGCATTTTGATAGAAAGTTTTTTCGCAAAAAGTTTTCAAGTTTGCGAAATATCCTTAGATTTGCGAACAGAAAAAAGT
Source organism: Bacteroides sp. D22 (assembly GCF_000163675.1). NCBI lineage: Bacteria > Pseudomonadati > Bacteroidota > Bacteroidia > Bacteroidales > Bacteroidaceae > Bacteroides > Bacteroides sp. D22. The sequence continues at coordinate 56,020 of NZ_GG774801.1, forward strand.
CATAATGTAACTTTAAACACAATATTATGGATAAAAAAAGAGTTTATACCTTTGGTAATGGTCAGGCAGAAGGAAAGGCTGACATGAAGAATTTGCTCGGTGGTAAGGGAGCCAACCTTGCTGAAATGAATTTAATCGGAATTCCTGTCCCTCCCGGATTCACAATAACTACAGATGTTTGTACGGAATACAATACGTTAGGACGTGATAAAGTGGTTGAGTTGCTGAAAGATGAAGTTGTAAAAGCGATCGCTCATGTGGAAGCGTTGATGAAATCTAAATTCGGTGATGTTGAAAATCCTTTGTTGGTATCTGTACGTTCCGGTGCACGCGCATCTATGCCGGGTATGATGGATACGATCCTGAACCTCGGATTGAATGATGAAGTGGTGGAAGGTATTATCCGTAAAACGGGTAATGCACGTTTTGCATGGGACTCTTATCGTCGTTTTGTACAGATGTACGGTGACGTTGTGTTGGGCATGAAGCCTACCAATAAAGATGATATTGACCCGTTCGAAGCTATCATCGAAGAGGTGAAGAAAGCGAAAGGGGTAGAACTGGATAACGAGTTGAAAGTGGAAGACTTGCAGGAACTCGTAAAGAAATTCAAGGCCGCTGTAAAAGAACAGACCGGAAAAGATTTCCCGACTTGTGCATACGAACAACTTTGGGGAGCTATCTGTGCTGTATTTGATTCATGGATGAATGAACGCGCTATTCTTTATCGTAAGATGGAAGGTATACCTGATGAATGGGGTACAGCTGTCAATGTACAGGCTATGGTGTTCGGTAATATGGGTGATACATCGGCTACAGGTGTTTGTTTCTCACGAGATGCCGGTACAGGCGAAGACCTTTTCAATGGTGAATACCTGATTAACGCACAAGGTGAAGATGTAGTGGCAGGTATCCGTACTCCACAGCAGATCACTAAGATTGGTTCTCAACGTTGGGCTGTATTGGCTGGCGTTACCGAAGATGTTCGTGCTGCGAAATTCCCTTCAATGGAAGAAGCAATGCCGGAAATCTATAAAGAATTGGATGCTCTCCAGACTAAACTGGAAAATCATTATAAAGATATGCAGGACATGGAGTTCACCGTACAGGAAGGTAAACTCTGGTTCCTCCAGACACGTAATGGTAAGCGTACAGGTGCTGCTATGGTAAAGATTGCTATGGACTTGCTCCGTCAGGGTATGATCGACGAAAAGACTGCTTTGATGCGCGTGGAACCGAATAAACTTGATGAATTGCTCCACCCTGTATTCGATAAGGATGCTTTGAAGAAAGCCAAAGTGTTGACCCGTGGTCTTCCGGCTTCTCCGGGTGCTGCAACCGGTCAGATCGTATTCTTTGCTGATGACGCTGCCGAATGGCATGCTGCCGGTAAACGTGTGGTGATGGTTCGTATCGAAACTTCTCCGGAAGACTTGGCCGGTATGGCAGTTGCCGAAGGTATTCTTACGGCTCGTGGCGGTATGACTTCTCACGCGGCTGTTGTGGCTCGTGGTATGGGTAAATGCTGCGTATCGGGTGCAGGTGCATTGAACATTGATTATAAAAACCGTACGGTAGAGATTGACGGTGTACTACTGAAAGAAGGTGACTATATCTCTTTGAACGGAAGTACAGGTGTAGTATATAATGGTAAGGTAGAAACGAAGGCTGCAGAGCTTTCCGGCGACTTTGCCGAATTGATGACACTGGCTGATAAATATACTCGTTTGCAGGTACGTACCAATGCGGATACTCCTCATGATGCGGAAGTTGCACGTAACTTCGGTGCAGTAGGTATCGGCCTTTGCCGTACAGAACACATGTTCTTCGAAGGCGAAAAGATCAAAGCAATGCGTGAAATGATCCTGGCGGAAAATGCAGAAGGACGTCGGAAAGCATTGGCTAAGATTCTTCCATATCAACAAGAAGACTTCAAGGGTATCTTTAAAGCAATGGCTGGTTGCCCGGTGACCGTTCGTTTGCTCGATCCTCCTTTGCATGAGTTCGTTCCTCACGATTTGAAGGGACAGCAGGAAATGGCGGATACGATGGGTGTAAGCCTGCAATATATCCAGCAACGTGTAGAATCACTGTGTGAACATAACCCGATGTTGGGTCACCGTGGTTGCCGTTTAGGAAATACTTATCCTGAAATTACTCAAATGCAGACACGTGCAATTTTGGGTGCTGCATTGGAACTGAAGAAAGAAGGAGTGGAAACTCATCCGGAAATCATGGTTCCGTTAACCGGTATCTTGTATGAATTCAAGGAGCAGGAAAATGTGATTCGCTCGGAAGCTAAGAAATTGTTTGAGGAAGTAGGAGATAGTATTGACTTCAAAGTAGGTACAATGATCGAGATCCCGCGTGCTGCTTTGACTGCCGACCGTATTGCTTCTTCTGCCGAGTTCTTCTCATTCGGTACAAATGACTTGACGCAGATGACCTTCGGTTATTCTCGTGATGATATAGCTTCTTTCCTTCCTGTTTATTTGGAAAAGAAGATTTTGAAAGTAGACCCGTTCCAGGTTCTCGACCAGAATGGTGTGGGACAGCTGGTACGTATGGCTACAGAAAAAGGCCGTGCTATCCGTCCGGATTTGAAATGTGGTATCTGTGGTGAACATGGTGGTGAGCCTTCTTCTGTGAAGTTCTGTCATCGGGTAGGTCTGAACTACGTTAGTTGTTCTCCATTTAGAGTGCCGATTGCCAGACTGGCGGCCGCTCAGGCAGCGATAGAAGGATAGTCAAATACGCTGGTTAGGTACTTAACTATCTGATAAATAGGCTGTAAATACTTGTGAAAGTATTTGCAGTCTATTTTATTTTAGATTATCATTGATTTTTAGTTGGGATTAATAGTATTTCTCTATTCCGCCAAATCCTGTGATCTTTTTATTTTCTTTCGTTTTATTGATAAAGTTGTTTAATCGCTTTTCAAATTCTTCAGGTCGTTTTCTGGCTGCTTCAATGTATGCAATTCGGATACGTTTATATGCGTCGGAAAAATGGAGATAATTTTCCCATATTGTCTTATCTTCCTTCAATCTTTCAATTATATCATTGGGGAAAATGAAAGGATCAGATAATACATTTCGTATTTTATCCTCAAATTTGGGGTGTATCATTTTATTTTCCAATAGCCACTTAAGTCTTTCTTTGTTAGCTTGCGAATAGGTACTTTTAGGGTTTCTGGGTGTGAAATGCTGAATTTTATGTTCTTTGTCGAGCGATTTTATCGTACTGTCAATCCACTCGAAACAAAGAGCTTCTTCAACAGCGTCGTTGTATGTGATACTTTTTTCGCCTGAAGACTTGCTGGGAAATACAAACCAAACTTCATTGGCAGTCTCAAAGTTGTCATTCAACCACTTTCGCCAATCTTTTCTGTTCTCGAAATACTTTATTTCTATTGACATAACAAATCGTTTAAACTAACTGTTTTATTGCCTTTACTTTCATAATAACGAAGCATTTTACACTATACAATGTCAGTCAAACGCGTCTGTGTCTGATGGCTGAAAGGCTTACCACCCGTCAAAGATACTAAATCTTAAAGAAACAGTCCTCATTACTTCTTAAATCCTTTGGCTTATTATGGTATGACAACACTCACTACATGCAATATATTTGAATAAGAATCGATAGCAAGAATTTTGTGTTGCCATATAATATGATGTACAGAGTCTCCGTTAAACATTTATTTGGTGTTTATTATAAAAAACTAACTAAATGTTTGTTTGTTCATAAAAACTGCTTTACATTTGCACCCAGAAATCAATCGACCGAATTGGGGTCTAACGTTTAATTAAAAAAACAAAGAAAATGAAAAAGGGTTTATTATTGGTAGTTGTGATGTTAGCAACTATCGCTGTAAAAGCACAAGACATTTACGTAGGCGGATCTTTGAACGTTTGGCGTAACAGCACAGGCAACACTACTTCTTTTAAAATTGCTCCGGAAATCGGATACAACTTTAATGAAACATGGGCGCTGGGTGCTGAATTAGCGTATGGACATGAGTATGCAAACAAAGTTTCTATGAATTCATTTGACTTTGCTCCGTATATCCGTTTCTCTTATTATGAAAGTGGTATTGTGCGTTTATTCTTAGATGGAACCGCTTCAATCGGTTTTGATAAAGTGAAAGATGGAGATACTTTTAAAAGAGGTCAAGTCGGTTTGAGACCGGGAATCGCAGTTAAGTTGAATGACAATTTCTCTTTTATAGCTAAGTATGGTTTCTTGGGTTATCGGAGAAATATGGATTATGATGAGGATTATGCTCCTATTAAGCATTCATTCGGACTTAATCTTACTAGCGAAGACCTTTCAATTGGTTTCCACTACGCATTCTGATAAGAAGAAAAGTAATTCAACAAAATAGGAAAGGGAGTTCTCAAAAATAGGGAATTCCCTTTTTTTATGTATAATCTCTATAAATTACGCACTTGTTAACGAAAAAGTTGTTTAATACAAATTACAGTTATACATTTGTATTATTAAACAATGAGGTCAATAAAAACCTTTAGTATTAATTTAAAACTTTAAAATTATGAAGAAGAGTGTTTTGTTTGTTTTATTTGCGCTGATTTCAGTAGCAGGTTTTTCTCAAATTACAGGTTGGAATGCCAAGGTAGGGATGAACTTTAGTAATTATACAGGTGACCTTGATCTGAATGCAAAAGTTGGCTTTAAGCTTGGAGGAGGTTTTGAATATGCTTTTAATGATACATGGTCATTGCAGCCTTCATTATTCCTGACTAGTAAAGGTGCAAAGAAAGATGGAAATAGCATTAATGCAATGTATTTGGAATTACCGGTAATGGCTGCTGCACGTTTTAATGTTGCAGATAATACGAATCTTGTAGTTAATGCAGGTCCTTATTTTGCTTGTGGTATTGCTGGTAAGCAAAAAATTGATTTAGGAAATAACACAGAACGTAAAGTTGATACTTTTGGTGATGATGCTTTGAAGCGTTTTGATGCAGGTCTTGGCGTAGGAGTTGCATTGGAATTTGGTAGAATCATTGCAGGTTTGGATGGTCAATTCGGTTTGGTTGATGTGCAGAAATTTGGTAATCCTAAAAACATGAACTTTTCTATTGTTGTAGGATATAAGTTCTGATAAGAAAACACTGAAAATATAGAAAGCCGTTGCAGAAGGTAATTCGCAACGGCTTTTTTAATATTTCATGATTGGGAAAAACACTTCTCTTATTGGATAAAATGAGGAAGCATAACCAGTTAGTTTTATGATCGGCTATATTTATTAATCTGATAGTTTCTTCAGCTTTTTGAAATGCTCGATTACGGCTAAATAATTTTGGTCCTGACAAGCGTCGAATCTATTCCAGAGATCTCCTAAGACGACAGCCCCTCCGAAACCGAAATCCTTAATCTCCAATAAATTGTCTTCATTGATACCTCCCAATGCCATCACTTTCGAGTCGATAATCTTGGCTCTTTGTGCTTCGCGTAACTCTTCGGCAGTGTATGTTGAATAGTAATTCACTTTAGAGATACTGTCATAGATAGGGCTCATAAAAACATAGTCGTAAAAGTGCTTTCTGTTTTTTACCTCCTCCACTGAATGGCAGGAACAACTGATATGACCATAATAATCATGCGGTTCTTTGGGGTTACGTGCATTCAGGTGGATTCCCATCAGGTTGAATTCTTCTTTCAGATAAAAATGCTCATGTGTAACGATGCGACGGTGATATTTATCCGGAATAAGTGTCAATAGCCGTTCCGAATACATAGCCGGAGTCTCCGGCTTCCTAAGATGTAGGACATCCAGCCCCTCTTCGAAAAGAGCAGTAATAATCTTATCTTCTTCGACGAAGAAAGTAGGGGTGGTAACTACAATTAGTTTCATTTCTTTTGTTAAAATTGGATTGTTTAGCAAAGTTACTAATTAACTATGTCAGAAACCAACCTTTATAGTGAAAATTTGTTAGATTGCAGTGTCCGCAGGTCAATTGTCCATAGTTCGCCGGCTAAAACATCACCAAAACCACAGATTATTTTCAGTACTTCCGTAGCTTCAATGCTCCCTACAATGGCAGGAGTAACCCCCATCACTCCTTTGGGTGGAGGAGGCATCCGTTGCATTTCTTCTTCATCGGGATAAAGATCCCGGTAGTTTTTCTTTTGATTTCCGTAGTTGAACACAGAAACCTGTCCTTCAAAACCGCAGATAGCACCATATACGTAGGTTTTTTTCTGTTCAATGCAAATGTCGTTAATCAGGTAGCGGGTGGCAAAGTTGTCGCAGCCATCCACCACTATATCATATTCCTGAATGATATCATACGCATTGTCTTTCGTCAGCCGGGCAGCGTAGGGGTGTATTTCGATCTCACTGTTAAGAGCGGAGAGCCGTTCCGCAGCACAGATAGCTTTGGGTTTACCTAACTCCTTTTCGGAATAGAGCACTTGTCGTTGTAGGTTGGTGACGCTTACTAAGTCATCATCTACCAGCCCCAGGCATCCCACACCAGCACCTGCCAGGTAGAGAGCGATGGGAGAGCCCAGCCCTCCCACGCCTACAATAAGCACTTTGGCTTCCTGCAGTTTCTTCTGACCTTCTTCTCCGACTTCGGGAAGTATAATTTGTCTGTCGTATCGCATCTGTTTATCTTTTAAAATCAAAAGACTGATCCCAATCTTTCCAGACGGGTTCACGACCCAGTTTTTTCAAATCACGTTCCACTTCAACCGCCTTTCGCTCATCACTTACGTGAAATTGTTCCAGGGTTTGAGGATAACTGAAATATCCTCCCGGTTCAGTTTTACTTTCCGCACTCATTGTGGTTACGCCAAGTGTTGCCATGTGGTTTCGGATTTCTGCGCTCTCACGGGTAGAATAAGAGATATCTACATCATGGTCGAAGATTCGCATGGCGAATGTAAGTTGGGCGAGTTCCCGGTCATTCATGACTACATTCGGCTGGAATCCGCCGTTTTCAGACGGGCGCATACGCGGGAAGTTTACGCTATATTTCGTTTTCCAGTAATGCTTCTGTAAATAGCGCAGATGATAAGCCATCATCGTTACGTCGGTTCGCCATTCCTCCAGACCGATCAGGACACCCATACCAATCTTGTGTACACCTGCCTGTCCCATGCGGTCGAAGCCGTTTACACGCCATTCGAATTTTGACTTCATGCCTCTTGGATGATACGTTTTGTAATTTGCTTTATGGTAAGTCTCTTGAAAACAGATCACTCCGTTCAGGCCATGATTGGTCAGCTCTTTGTATTCTTCCATTTTAAGAGGCATTACTTCAATTTGCAGGTTGCTGAAGTAAGGCTTTGCCAAATCCAACGCCCGGGCAATGTATGGAACACCTGCTGCGGCCGGGTTTTCACCGGTTACAAGCAGTAGATTCTCAAAAGGAGCCAACCGTTTGATGGCTTTGTATTCATTGACAATCTCTTCCTCTGTCAATATCGTTCTCTTCATCGGATTGCTGATGTGAAAACCGCAATAGACACAGGAATTGGTACATGAATTAGTCAGGTAGAGCGGTACAAACATAGAGATTGTCTTACCGAACCGTTCCATTGTATATTTCTGACTAAGGCGTGCCATCACTTCCAGATAAGGAGTGGCGGCAGGTGAAATCAGCGCCATAAAGTCGTTGACATCCAGATGCTCTTTTTTACCCAACGCACGGCGTACGTCAGCATCTGTTTTGGAATAGATGGCTTTTGTCGTCTCTTCCCAGGATATTTTTTCTAATTCGTCTGAGAACATTTTATTCAATTATAAATTAAAAATTGAAAATTAAAATGAGGGGAGAGAGGTAGGTCAGTGGCCCGACGTTTTGTTTCTCCCCACTCATTATTTATTGCCTTTGGCACTTTTCTTTAAATCGCGTGACAATCTCATTGCACAGAAATTAGGTCCGCACATCGTACAATATTCTCCATCGATATGGTGTCCTGCACGGAAATAGGTCTGCGCCCGTTCCGGATCGAGAGACAGGTCGAACTGGTCTTTCCAGCGGAACTCATAGCGAGCTTTACTCAATGCGTTGTCGCGTACCTGTGCACCCGGGTGTCCTTTTGCCAGGTCAGCGGCATGAGCGGCTATCTTGTAGGTAATAACTCCTACGCGTACGTCTTCTTTATCAGGTAAGGCAAGGTGTTCTTTCGGGGTGACATAACAAAGCATAGCCGTCCCCAACCATCCGATTTGTGCGGCACCGATAGCAGAAGTGATATGGTCGTATCCGGGAGCAATATCCGTCACCAACGGGCCGAGCGTGTAGAAAGGGGCGTCATGGCATTTTTCAATCTGACGTTCCATGTTCTCTTTAATTTTATGCATCGGAACGTGTCCGGGGCCTTCAATAAATGCCTGAACATTCTTATCCCAGGCACGGAGCACCAGCTCTCCCATGGTATCGAGTTCGGCAAACTGCGCTTCATCGTTTGCGTCGTAGATAGAACCCGGGCGAAGTCCGTCACCTAATGACACGGCTACGTCATATTGTGCCAGAATATCACAGATATCGTCAAAATGATCGTATAAGAAACTTTCCTGATCGTGTACGAGGCACCATTTACTCATAATACTTCCTCCACGGCTGACAATGCCGCACAAGCGATTATCGGCAAGATGAACATTATGACGGCGAATCCCTGCATGGATGGTAAAGTAATCGACCCCTTGTTCACATTGTTCAATCAATGTGTCCCGGTAGATTTCCCAGGTGAGGTCTTCCACTATGCCATTCACTTTTTCAAGTGCCTGATAAATAGGAACAGTGCCTACCGGTACGGGACAATTGCGGATAATCCATTCACGTGTTTCATGGATGTTTTCTCCTGTGGAAAGATCCATCAACGTGTCTCCACCCCATTTACAGCTCCACAGTGCTTTCTCCACTTCTTCATCAATGCTGGAGGTAGTAGCCGAATTTCCGATGTTCGTATTGATTTTTACAAGGAAGTTACGTCCGATAATCATCGGTTCAGCTTCCGGGTGGTTGATGTTGGCCGGTAGTACAGCACGTCCCTCCGCAATCTCCTGACGAACAAATTCGGGGGTAATGTGAGTTTTAATTCCCAGTTCCTCACAATTCATATTTTCGCGGATCGCTACGTATTCCATTTCAGGAGTGATAATTCCTCTTTTGGCATACGCCATTTGGGTGATTGTTTCTCCTTTTTTAGCACGGTAGGGCAGGGCGATGTGTTCGAAACGTAAGTGATCGAGACTTTTATCATCTCTTCTCATTTGTCCGTATTCCGAAGTAATTTCAGGCAACTGTTCCACGTCACCACGACTCACGATCCATTCTTCACGCATGCGGGGCAGTCCTTTTTTGAGGTCAATGTTCATTTCTGCATCACTGAACGGTCCGCTGGTATCATATACATATATTTCCGGATTCGGTGTTGCTATCTTTTCTTCGCCTTCAAAGCTGACACTGGGTACTTGCTCCACTTTCCGCATCGCTACACGGATATTCGGATAAAGTTTACCGGGTAAATAGACTTTCTGCGAGCGGGGGAATTTTATTTTTTGTTCCATAGTTTATTCGTTTTTAATCAAGAAAAGCCGTTAGAGGTGAACTTGCTTCTGCCACGAAGTCGACGGCTTGTAATCCTAATCCTGCTTCGTAAGCCTGTCTTCCGGCTTCTGTAGCCGCTTTGAATGCTTTTGCCATTTCTACCGGATTTCCGGCAACGGCTATTGCGGTATTAACTAATACAGCGGAAGCTCCCAGTTCCATTGCTTCGGCAGCATGACTGGGTGCACCGATACCCGCATCTACGACTACCGGGATACCTGCCTGTTCGATAATGATTTGCAGGAATTCTTTGGTCTGCAATCCTTTGTTCGTACCGATGGGTGCACCGAGCGGCATAACGGTAGCTGCGCCTGCTTCTTCCAGCCGTTTGCAGAGTACAGGGTCAGCCTGGCAATAAGGTAACACGATAAAGCCCAGTTTCACCAGTTCTTCCGTAGCTTTCAGTGTTTCGATAGAGTCGGGGAGCAGATAGCGCGGGTCCGGATGAATTTCCAGTTTCAGCCAGTTTGTTCCAAAAGCTTCGCGAGCCAGTTGTGCGGCGAAAACAGCCTCTTCCGCGTTACGTACACCGGAGGTGTTGGGCAATAACTGAATATTCGGATGAATGATATGTTTCAGCATGTCGTCCTCTTTGTTATTCATGTCGATTCGTTTCATGGCAACAGTTACCATTTCCGTACCCGAAGCCAGAATAGCTTGTTCCATTACTTCATTGGAATTGAATTTTCCTGTTCCCAGAAAAAGACGGGAGCTAAATTCGCGTCCCGCAATTACTAACTTTTCCATTCTATATATTTTAGTTGATTATTTAAATGCTGATTTTTTGAGACAGAAGAACATAAGAACAAAAATAAAACAGTAGTTTAATAACAGTAGAAATAATTATCTAAGTGCAGCTTTTATGTTCTTTTGTTCTTCTGTCTGAATTAAAATTCCATTTATCATTTGACAAATTATAGATCACTTTCAATGATTCTACGTGTTTCTTCTACCGGATTATCTGCTCCGAGAATAGTTCCTGACAGGGCTATTCCATTTACTCCTGTATGAAGTATGGCAGGAATATCCTCAAAAGTGATTCCCCCGATAGCTACAACGGGGATTTCGATATTCGCTTCCTTCATCTGTGAAAGAATAGAAGAATAGCCCTCCAAACCCAGTACAGGGCTTAGATTCTTTTTAGTGGTAGTAAACCGGAAAGGACCAATGCCGAGATAATCGGCTCCGGCACGATAGTGCTGTACGACATCTTCGAAAGTGTTTGCAGTGCCGCCGATAATAAAGGCTTCACCAAGTATTTGGCGGGCCTGGTCGATAGGCATATCCTTTTTGCCTAGATGTACACCGTCCACTTCCAGCTTTTTGGCCAGTTCGACGTGGTCATCCAGAATCAGGATTGCTTCGTGCTCTTTGCAAAGCGGCTTCAGTTGCAGGGCTACTGCTTCCACTTCTTCGAGAAGAGCGTCTTTCATACGTAGCTGGATCCATTTGCATCCGCCTTCGAGTGCCATACGTGCCGATTCGAGGTACGAATACCGTTCGGTCTGATGCGTGATAAATTGTAGACTAATCATCTCCTTATCCTCCGCAAGCCGCTTTGATAATCACCAGGTTATCGTTCTCGTGTAGAATGAAACACTCCCATTCGGTACGGGGAATCATTTTGTTGTTTACGGCGATAGCAATGCCTTGAACCGGAAGTTCGAGCTGTGCTGTCAGTTGCGTAAGGGTAGAGTCAGGAGACATTTCCACCTCTTTGTTGTTCACTTGTACTTTCATTGTCCTATCAGAATAAATAAGTTGAAAGTAAATACAAAGAGCGTGCTTAAATGGAAAGGCGATAAGAAGAAACACAATCCCTACGTCAGTATTAACTGCCTCAGGTTCCTAGGGTATAATCTCAGCCCCTCATGGGGCACCCCTTTGTCTTTACGGGAGCAAAGTAAGCGAAAAAGAAACAGAAAAACACTAAATCAGTCGATTTTTTTTCATTTTTCTGTTGATTCCTGTTTTTTGATAGGATGAGAAAAGATAAATCGGGCACCATTTTTGTAGCTTTTGTCAATCCAGATATCACCTCCCATATATTGGATGGTCAGTTTGCAGATAGCCAGTCCCAACCCTGTACCTTGCACGAATTCATTCAGCTTTTCGAAACGTTGGAATACGAGTTCCTGTTTATCTTCGGGGATTCCCGTGCCGGTATCTGTCACCGAGAATAGCATACATTGCTTTTCTTCGTCCACTTCATAATCCAGCGTGATACTTCCTCCGGCAGGAGTGAATTTCAAGGCATTATTCAGCAGGTTGATAATAATCTGTTGCAGACGCAACGGGTCCGTGTAGAGCATGTAAGGCTCCTTAGGCATTTGGAGTTTGATGTCTACATCCACTGTCTTGTTCCGGTTGGTGAGAGTAATCATATTCTGGCAATGGTTCACCAGCTCGCACCATTCATAGTTGAATTGCAGCTTTCCTGATTCCAGGCGTGATATATCCAGTACATCGCTAATCAGTTGGAGCAATAAATTGGAATTAGTCTGGACGATATCCGCATATTCTTTCAATTCATCATTCTGCTCTACCGAACCGATAATCAGGCTGGAGAAACCGACAATTGCATTTAAAGGTGTCCGTATCTCATGGCTCATATTCGAGACAAAAGCACTTTTTAATTGATTAGCTTCTTCGGCGCGCTCTTTGGCGTCACGTAATTCGATTTCAGACTCTTCCAGTTTCTCTTTATCTTCCCGCAATTGTTGCGTGGTTCTTTCAAGGTGATTTTTCAGGATTTTCGTCCGGTAATAGTAATACAGGGAAATCATCAGACTTCCTACTAATACGAGGAAGATAATCAGGATAAATTGCACTTCTGTCTTGTAGGCTACAAAGAAGGGGATAGGCTGATTGATAACCATTGAGTTGACAGGCAACTTCTTGTTTTCAAATCCCCATTCCTTTAGTTTCTTCGCGTCAAATTTATATCGGTTGGGTAAGACATTGATGCTGCTGATACCCGTTTCCTTCTGGTCTAAAAAGCGGTAAGCATATTCTCCCATATTTTTTCCCACTCCTTCATATTGCGGGACATATCCTCCGATGGCCCAATAGCCTATTGCGGTGGAAGTCATACTGAACACAGGCAGGAGTGGATTGGCTTTGGAAAAAGCATAAACGGAGTTGTTCATGTAAGTGATCCCCCGGCTGTCAATTCTCCAGATACCAAGAAGCATTGCTGTGTTTCTGGGAAGATTACGCAATTGATTGGCAGCCATATCGAGTGTGTGGATGCGACCGTCAATATAGGTGATGGATAACTGCGGGAAATGTTGCAGGTTTTTCTTGAACCATGCCAGTTCGGCAAGTCCGTTATAGGTATTATCCGATACAAATACCAGGTGCTCTGTGTCCGGGTAGAAATCCTGTATCATTTCGATATCTTTGCTGATGTTATATTCGTATGTATCACAGTATTTTACGTTGTACTCCTTCATTCGTTCCGTTAAGTTGATACTTACAGGATTATAGTTCCTCATATCGATTGAATCCTCCGGAATACGGATGCCGTTGCGTGATGCCATTGCGCAGAAAACAGGAAGCTGTTTATATTTCTCATCTTCAAGATGAAGGAAACTGCTCCATGCTTCACCACCCAAAAGAATCACTAATTTAGCTTTCGGATGTTTGTCTAAAATATCGGTTAATGTTTTTTTCCATTGGTGCGCCTGCGTTAAATCCGTCGCATTCATGTTTTCTACAATGGTCGAGTATCTTCCTCCCAATTGGGTGTAGGTTTCTATAAATGTGCTGATGTTATCGTAGGTATATTTAGTGTCAGAATTGTATGAGGTAATGAACAGGATCTCTTCCTCTGGTTCTTCTGTGGCGGCAGCGTTGCAGAAAAGGGGGAAGAAAAGGAGTACAGCAATGGAGACAATAAATCGTATTTTTTTTCTTTTATACAGTATCATAATTGTTTGTTATGTTGTTTTATGAGTTGCAAAAATACAACTAATGCATCTGATATACAATAAAAGTCTGTTTCTTTTTAATCTGTAAAAAAGGTCGCTGTGAAAAACACAACGACCTTTTCCATAAGTATAGTTTAGCTTGTAAATTTGATTACATTCTTTTTTCAACCACATCCCAGTCGATGATATCCCACAGGGCGTTTACGTGGTCGGCACGGCGGTTCTGGTAATCCAGATAATAGGAGTGTTCCCAAACGTCAAATCCAAGAAGTGGTTTCAAACCGGCACGTACCGGATTGCTGCCGTTCCCCTCTTTAGTGATTTTCAGTTTACCGTCTTTATCTACGGATAGCCAAGCCCATCCTGAACCAAACAATCCGACTGCTGCTGCATTGAATTCTTTCTTGAAGTTTTCAAAGCTGCCAAAGTCACGTTTGATGGCTTCTCCCAGTTTACCGGCCGGCTCCTTCTTTGAAGGTTTCGGGGCAAATTGCAGGAAGTACAGGTTGTGGTTCAATACTTGTCCGGCGTTATTGAATATAGCTCCATCCGGTGCGGCTGCAACGATTTCTTCTACCGTTTTACCTTCATATTCTGTTCCGGGCACGAGGCTATTCAGATTATTTACATACGTTTGTAGATGTTTTCCGTAATGGAAATCTATTGTTTGCTGACTGATTACAGGTTCCAACGCATTGTTAGCGTAAGGAAGTTTAGGCATTTCGTAAGTCATGGTCATCATAATTAAAGACATTAATATAGTATTCATAATGTTACAAGTTTTAATTGGCTTGTTATACTATAATAACAGAAGCCCTTTGCAAAATGTTCACAGCATCTTACTTTATTTGTAAATGTACTGTATGCGTTCCACTTCTTTTGGATGCTCACGGTCGGTCCGGCAGATCCATTGGCCCGTATTATCATATTCATAATAAGAATTGCTATCGATCTGGTTTCCGTATTTATCGTACAGGCAGGTCAGGCATCCCGATGTTTTCTGGTTATTGCCTAAAATCCGTTGGTAAACGATTTGTGTCAGATAACCGTATTTATCGTATTCATAAGCATCTTTTTGTGAAATAATCTGATCCGAAGAATTGGCAAAAAGCAGGTTTTGATGTTGGGATGAAATCAATCTGCCTTTATCATCATATTTGTTTGCGGTGTACGCCTGAAGTTCTCCATTCTTATTATACTCTTTGGTTTCGGTCAATAACCCCTGTTTATTATAGGAACTTATGATGACTCTTCCATCTGTATACTTGAGCGAATCACTCTCGATACTTCCGTCCGTACCGATACGGCGTGTCCGTCGGTAGAGATCCGTTTTGGTTTTCGGATTCGTTTGCACTTCAAAGATGCAGTGACCTTGCGGATCGTATAATCTGTTCGTTTGTATTTCATTGCTTGGCTGACCGTTCTTTACGGTAAGCGACAATGTAGAAATGAGCTGTCCCTTATCGTCATACGAATAAGTGGTCGAGGTATTTCCCGTACTGTCATTTTCCGCAGACTTAATCAATCGTCCTCCATTATAGTATTTCACAGAAGTAGGAGTGGATATGATTGTTTGCAGAATAAACGGTGTCCGTAGTGCATTGGCCTGGTCACGAAATTCCTTGTATCTGTGTGTGCAAAGAAAATCCTGCAGCATACTCAAAGATTCGGAATTAACAATGGCAGCTTTTAAAAGCTCAAAATCAGCTTTTTCACTAAGATATTCAAGGTCGTCCAGATGAGTACGTGCTATGGAAGTCAGGTAAGGTGATTGCTTATACTCGTCAATAATCTGCCGGATGGCTGTTGCGTTTCCTTTCTCCCGGAGGCTGTCGATTCCTTGAAACAGAAAATCATCGTATAACGCGCGAACTTCCGGAAGGAATGGACGCGTGTCTTTATCCGTGAAGAATTTCTGCATGTTGGCGTTATCAAAAAATGCCTTGAAATTCGCTGATGTCGGATTACTCTTTACAATCTGGTAAAGCCGTTTGTTTTCCGCAGTGTTGATTTGAGAGATAAATTTGCCGTTCGGATATTCCGTGATGTACGTTTGATAAATATTCAGCGTAGGTGTTTTCAGCATACCTTCCAGTAAAGCCATTTCACGGATGTCCCGTACCTTTTGCAAGATGGTAGAATCTCCCGGATAACCGCTTGACTGGATACTGTCCATCAACGTCTTGCTAAAAGGGATTTGATCTTTCGAAGCTTCCAGAATGGAGATAACAGCCAGTTCCGCTTTGTTTTGTACGTTGGAAAGTTGTATTTTCTCTTCTTCACAGATATTGGGAAAATAAGCTTTCGTTGCCCTTTCGTAGCATCCGAAATAGTTGGTGGCAGCCTGTTCGCTTTGCTCGTTCCACAATCCGTTGAGCACATCCAATAATGCCAGTTCCTCGGCATAATAGGTTTGTGTCTCGTCATCTATCTTATCACGGTTTTTCTGCCATTTGTCGGCGTCATTATCGTTCAGATACTTTAGCAGCTTTTCCAGGCGGCTCTGCTTTTGTGCCATTGCCTGTGGAATGCAGGCGACCAGAAACAAACTCAAAATAATCGATAAAAATATACTTCTTTTCATTGCTTTTTGGTGTTAGGTTAAAATAGTTAGTGATGAAAATTCATAAAAATACCTTCATTCTCGAATGAATATTATACTTTTGTATTGAGAACAAATTTGAATGCCAAGGGTTTGTTAAAAATCCACATTGTTTTTATAATGCTGTTATGAATACCAATTATATAGATGAATTGAACGAGAGTCAGTGTGCTGCAGTGACTTATAATGACGGTCCTTCGCTGGTGATAGCCGGTGCAGGTTCGGGGAAGACGCGTGTATTGACTTATAAAATCGCTTACTTGCTGGAACAGGAGAACGGCTACAATCCGTGGAATATCCTTGCACTGACCTTTACGAATAAGGCGGCGCGCGAGATGAAAGAGCGTATTGCCCGTCAGGTAGGTATGGAACGGGCACGTTATTTGTGGATGGGGACTTTCCATTCCATCTTCTCACGGATTCTTCGTGCCGAAGCAACATTTATCGGGTTCACTTCCCAGTTCACCATCTATGATACGGCTGATAGTAAGAGTCTGCTCCGTTCCATCATCAAAGAGATGGGATTGGACGAGAAAACTTATAAACCGGGAGTAGTGCAGGCACGCATCTCCAATGCCAAAAACCATTTGGTCACTCCTACGGGATACGCTGCCAATAAAGAGGCTTACGAAGGAGATATGGCTGCCAAGATGCCTGCTATCCGTGATATCTATACTCGTTATTGGGACAGATGCCGTCAGGCGGGAGCGATGGATTTTGATGATTTATTGGTATATACCTATATTCTGTTTCGTGACTTTCCGGAAGTGCTGGCACGTTATCGCGATCAGTTCCGTTATGTATTGGTGGACGAGTATCAGGATACGAATTATGCGCAGCATAGCATTGTTCTACAACTGACTAAAGAAAATCAACGGGTCTGTGTAGTGGGAGACGATGCGCAAAGTATCTATTCTTTCCGTGGGGCGGATATTGACAATATTCTCTATTTTACAAAAATCTACCCCAATACGAAAGTTTTTAAACTGGAGCAGAATTATCGTTCCACACAAACCATTGTTTGTGCTGCCAATAGCTTGATTGAGAAGAATGAACGCCAGATACGGAAAGCCGTGTTTTCGGAGAAAGAAAAGGGGGAACCTATCGGCGTATTTCAGGCGTATAGCGATGTGGAAGAGGGAGATATTGTAGCTAATAAGATTGCAGAGCTACGACGGGAGTATCGCTACGGATATGCTGATTTTGCCATCCTGTATCGTACGAATGCACAAAGCCGTATTTTTGAAGAGGCTCTTCGGAAACGGAGTATACCTTATAAGATTTACGGAGGACTTTCGTTCTACCAGCGAAAAGAGATAAAAGATGTGATTGCTTATTTCCGTTTGGTAGTGAATCCGAATGATGAAGAAGCATTCAAGCGAATCATTAATTATCCGGCTCGTGGTATTGGAGATACGACAGTCGGGAAGATTATATCGGCGGCTACCGATCATGGCGTAAGTCTTTGGGCGGCACTCTGTGAACCATTGAGTTACGGACTGGATATAAATAAAGGAACGCATGCAAAACTGCAAGGCTTTCGTGAATTGATAGAAGGTTTCATTGTCGATCAGGCAGATAAGAACGCTTATGAAATAGGAACGAATATCATCCGTCAGTCCGGCATTATCAACGATGTTTGTCAGGACACATCCCCCGAGAATCTAAGCCGTAAGGAAAATATAGAAGAGTTGGTGAATGGAATGAATGACTTCTGCGCTTTGCGGCAGGAGGAGGGTAATCCGAATGTGTCTCTTACCGATTTCCTTTCGGAGATTGCATTGCTTACCGATCAGGATTCCGACAAGGCGGATGATGGGGAAAAGATAACGTTGATGACAGTTCATTCGGCTAAAGGATTGGAGTTTAAGAATGTATTTGTGGTCGGTCTGGAAGAAAACCTGTTTCCCAGTGGGATGGTAGGAGATTCTCCCCGGGCACTGGAAGAAGAACGTCGTTTGTTCTATGTAGCTATTACTCGTGCGGAGGAACATTGTTATCTGTCTTTTGCCAAAACCCGTTTCCGTTATGGAAAGATGGAATTTGGAAGCCCCAGTCGTTTCTTGCGTGATATCGATGTTCATTACTTGCAATTGCCGCATGAGGCAGGAGTGAGCCGTGCTGTCGATGAAGGTGCAGGACGTTTCCGTAGAGAGATTGAAGGAGGATTCACCCGTTCAGCTTCTCCGTCGCGTGCCCCTTTCGGAAGTACATCTTCCGAACAACGTGAACGTCCGAAAGCACAGATCATTGCTTCCAGCGTACCGAGGAATTTGAAGAAAGTTAGTACTGTTAGCCCAAGTAGCGGTGCACAGGCAACCTCTTCCACTTCGCCATCGGTAGCAGGAGTACAGGCCGGACAGATGATAGAGCACGAACGTTTCGGATTGGGTGAAGTGATTAAAGTAGAAGGAACGGGAGACAATGCGAAAGCAACTATTCATTTTAAAAATGCGGGAGACAAACAACTATTATTACGTTTCGCTCGTTTTAAAGTGGTAGAATAAATAATAACACTAAATAGAGAGACTCATGAAGAAACAACTAACAGTAATTTTGCTTTCCGCTTTGATTGTGAGTGGATGTGCGTCGGGGCGTATGGGAAATCCGGGAGCTATCATGGCAGGTGCTTCTATCGGAGGTAGTCTGGGAAGTTCGATAGGCGGACTTATCGGAGATAATAATCATGGCTGGAGGGGCGGTTACCGTGGTTCTGCTATTGGGAATATTGTGGGAACCATTGCCGGTGCGGCTATTGGAAACGCGTTGACGGCGCCGAGGCAAGAGCAAATAGAGGAAGATGCGTATATTCCTGAAGTACGGGAAGTGCGTGTGCAAAAGTATAAGAAACAGCCGCAAGTGCAACAGCCTATTTCTCAACTGAAGTTGCGCAAGATCCGTTTTATAGATGATAATCGCAGTCATGTGATTGATGCGGGAGAAAATAGCAAGATAATCTTTGAGATTATGAATGAAGGGAGAAATCCTGTTTATAATGTAGTTCCTGTGGTAGAAACGGTGGGGAAGGTGAAGCATCTCGGCATTTCTCCTTCCGTGATGGTGGAGGAAATTCTTCCGGGTGAAGGCATCCGTTATACCGCTTCCATTCATGCAGGTGAAAAATTGAAAGACGGTGAAGTGACATTCCGTGTCGCAGTGGCGGACGAGAATGGAATGATTTGTGATTCGCAGGAATTTACCTTGCCTACACAGCGCGGAAACTAGAGTTAAAAGCCCGAAATATTCGGTTTAAATATAGTGACGGTATTTGCCTTGGATAGTGACGCTATCCTAAGCATATACCGTCACTATATTGGTGGGATAGCGTCACTATTTTAATGGCTATTAATAAGGTAGTTCTTTAGATAAGTTTATGTGAATCGAACAATGCAATTGAATGATATTGTAGGGTTTTATAATAATATTAAGTGTCATGTAATCATTTTATTTCGTATCTTTGTTCATATTTCCAATAAAAGCATTAGAGTGGTATGAAAGAGACATTTAGAAGATATCCTATCGGAATACAGAATTTTGAGGATTTACGTAATAATGATTGTGTGTATATTGATAAAACTGCATTAATTTATCATTTGACTCATACAAATAAGATTTATTTCCTTAGTCGTCCGCGTCGCTTTGGAAAAAGTCTTCTAGTCTCTACTCTTGAAGCTTATTTTTCCGGAAAGAAAGAGTTGTTCGAAGGATTGGCTATGGAACAGTTAGAGAAAGAATGGACTGTTTATCCTGTGTTGCATATTGATTTTAGTAGAACGAAATACACCACAATCGAAGATTTGCAAGAGCAATTGAATCTTTATCTAAGCGAATGGGAGAGGACTTATGGGAAAAATGAAGAAGAAACGAGCTATGCAGCCCGTTTAACCGGTTTGCTTCAACGAATCTACCAACAGACAGGAAAGCAGGCTGTTGTATTGATTGACGAATATGATGCACCTTTATTGGATAGTAATAGCGACTCTGCTTTACAAGGACAATTGCGAACTGAAATGCGGAAGTTTTTCAGTCCTCTTAAAGCGCAAGGGCAATATCTTCGTTTCTTGTTTCTGACAGGAATCAGCAAGTTCAGTCAGATGAGTATATTTAGTGAGCTGAATAACTTGCAGAATATCAGTATGAGCGATGATTATAGTGCTATTTGTGGTATTACAGAGCAAGAGTTGCTAAGTCAGATGCAACCGGATATTGAGAGGATAGCTCAAGCGAATAATGAAACCTATGAAGAAGCTTGTCGGCATTTGAAACGGCAGTATGACGGTTATCATTTCAGCAAGATTTGTGAAGATATTTACAATCCGTTCAGCCTTTTCAATGCATTTTCGCAAAGAGATTATAAGAGCTTTTGGTTTTCTACCGGCACGCCTACTTTCTTGATTGAAATGTTACAGCGAATGGACTTCAGTCTTACTCTATTGGAAAAGATGGAAGTGAAAGACGAAGATTTTGATAAAGCGACAGAGGTTATTACCGATCCGATTCCTGTACTTTATCAGAGTGGCTATTTGACTATTAAAGGATATGAACCTCTCTTTCGTACATATACATTAGGTTATCCCAACGAAGAAGTTAAGATAGGCTTTATTGAGACTCTGATCCCTTCCTATCTCAATCAACCGACACGTGAAAGTAATTTTTATGTAGTCTCTTTTGTAAGAGACCTGATGAAAGGTGATATTGAGCAGTGCCTTCTTCGTACTCGTTCTTTCTTTTCTTCTATACCTTATGATTTGGAGAATAATCAGGAAAAGCACTATCAGACTATTTTCTATTTGTTATTCCGTTTGATGGGGCAATATGTGGATGTAGAGGTTAAGAATGCTATTGGTAGGGCTGATGTGGTAATCAAGATGCCTGATGCGATTTATGTGTTTGAATTTAAGGTAGACGGAACTCCCGAAGAAGCGTTGGCACAAATTAATAGTAAACAGTATGCCATTCCTTATGAGGTAGAGCATCGCAAGGTTGTTAAAGTTGGAGTGAATTTCGATAGTACAACGCGGACTTTGGGACAGTGGAAGATAGAATATTCTTAGTAGAAAGAAATTGAAGCATATATACTTGAAATCAAACATTTTCTGCTTACCTTTGTTAGCTTGAAACAAGATAACAAGAAAGGAGACGAACTTATGTCAAGTAATTATATTCGTTTCGATTGGGCTATGAAACGTTTATTGCGTAATAAAGCCAATTTTGCAGTTCTTGAGGGCTTTCTAACTACTCTTTTGAATGAAAAGATAATCATTCGGAAGCTTTTAGAGAGTGAAAGCAATCAAGAAGATGAGTTTGATAAGTATAATCGTGTAGATATGCTTGCTGAAAACTCGAAAGGTGAACTTATTCTGATTGAAGTTCAGAATAATAATGAGTATGCTTATTTTCAACGTATGCTGTTTGGTACTTCTAAATTAGTGACCGAGTATATTAATCGTGGAGAAGGCTATTATAAGGTACGTAAAGTATATAGTGTCAATATTGTCTATTTTTCTTTGGGTAGTGGTAAAGATACCGTATATCACGGTAAAACGGAATTCCGGGGAATTCATCAGGGAGATATGCTTGAACTGACTCCTTTTCAAAAACAAACTTTTAAAGTGGATACAGTAAGTCAACTTTATCCTGAATATTATATTTTGAAAGTCAATGATTTTAATCAGGTAGCTAAAAGTCCGTTGGAAGAATGGATCTATTATCTGAATACAGGTGATATTCCTGATAGTGCGACTGCTCCAGGTTTAACAGAAGCCCGTGAACGATTAAAACTTGACAAGATGACTAAAGCGGAACTTGAGGCTTACTATCGCCATTTGGATAATATTGTAATATTAAAGGATAATATATTCACTGAACGTGCTGAAGGTCGTGCAGAAGGTCGTGAAGAAGGACGCGCAGAGGGTCATGCTGAAGGTCGTGTAGAGGGTCGTGTGGAAGGAATTAATGAAGGCCGTCTGGAAGAGAAAAGGGAAACTGCAAGCAATATGAAGACTCTGAATATTCCTCTTGATGTTATTTCGCAAGTCACAGGCTTGTCCATAGAAGAAATAAAGGCGTTGTAATAAACGCCTCTATATAATTGTTAGTATCCTATATCATCTTAGACATGATATAGGATTTTTTTATATATGGAAGTCTTGAAATGAGAACATACATAAAAATAGGATATCTTATGCGTTTCTCCTGCTTGAATTTAAGACAGAGTCTTGTATGCAGATAAATATGTGAGTAATTAGGGATTATGGAAATCTGTGGTGCTTTGTTTTTAGGTTATTTGGATGCTTATTGTTTGCTGTAAAGAGGTTATTTGCGGATATTCGTTTGACTATTTGATAAATACTTTCTTTTTGCTATATTTGATTTGGATGGGATATAGTGTGAAATAGCTGAAAATATACCGATAAACTCGGGTCTCACCGATGAATGTATTGTTCCTCGGTGAGGAAGGAAGCGACGCACACCGGGCAACGAGTCGTTCCTCGGTGAGGAACAAAGCTTAGTTAGCGGTAAATAATTCGTTTTTTATCCCTTATTTATGTAATATTTAGTCTGAAAACGGTATATTCTTGCATTGATTTATGCATTTATTTCTCTCTTTGCTTCATTTTTACTTTAAAATTAAACAGGTAAATCTTAAAAATAGGACAGGTGCTTTTACTATATGGGTGAAAAGGTTGATAACTTATTCTCTAACGTCCCTGCTAGAAAATCGCAGGAATATGTTTTTTGTAGTATGGTATTATCTGTCTAACTCGTCGATTGATGTAAAAAATGTTATCTTTGTGCTCGAAAAGGATATAAAATGAAACACGATGAGAACTAAAAATATTATTCTGTTAGCTGTTATTGCTTGTATTGGTGTAGTTGCATTCTTTTTTGCTTGCAAGTACTCTTATGAATCTAAGCTATCTGCGCTTAAAGAGGAGGCGAAAGAAGCTTTTATTAAGGCATTTAATCAGGAACTGAAAAGTCGGAATGTGGAAGGGGAAGGTCCTTTGATGCTTACTCTTCCGGATGTATCAAATGTGGGATTTACAGAATTACCGGATTCGGTAATCTATGCAGATTCTACAGGTGTATATAAGTTAAAGTTAGATAAGGCAAAACATTACAACAATATAACGACAGATACTAGTGTTCGTTTGCTGCATAGCGTTGCTTTTAAAGAACATCCCATTCAGCCAGATTCATTGAATCTTATTTGGAAAAAGTATTTAAACGAGTCGGGTATCTCAATGGAAGCAGCATTATATGTTTCCGTTGTAGATAGGCTTGGTGATGTGACATCAGCATCTACCTCTTATAGTGAATGGCGTAAGTTCTCAAATTTGGTGTTTATTGTTTCTATAGGCTATGCTTGTGAAATAGAGGTAATGGCTTATCTTCATTATTCCGTTTGGAATATGCTATATATGGAAATCATTTTGGGTTTATTGATATACATCGTTTGTATATATATGATTTACAAATTTATTTTATTTGTTCAAAATAAAATATTTTCTATAAGAAAGAAGGAAGTTATAGAAAAGCCTGTTATAAAAATAGTGAAGAAATGAATGATAGTTCTTCTATACGTTCTTATAAATTACATGAAGGTTTTATATTTCATGCAGATCAAAAAGTAATAGAGTTTAATGGGCGACAAAAGTATTTGCAGCCACAGCCTAGTAAGCTATTGGAGCTTTTTCTTAGAATGGAAGAAACAGGATATGTTTTAAAAAATAGTGATATTAGTGAGAATTTGTGGTCTGATGGAAGTGCTACAAATGATCGAATTCATAAAGCGGTAGCACGTTTGCGTTCTAACATAAAAGAGTTAGATTCTTCTATTGATATAGAAAAATGTGTAGATGGGTATCAATTGGTTCTATAATCTAAAATTCTTTTAATAGCTATAAACCTCGATGAAATGGCAATTTTTAGATAATTGTAATATCTCTTTAGATTATAATTTATAGTAGGTCGGAAATGGTCAGCCACATTTTATAGCTTCTTTTTGCCAGTTTACTACCTTTGTTCACATATTAATCTTATAACAAAAAGCAATATGAGAAAACTGGTATTCTTCTTATTTTTATGTCTAATGGTGTATTTAACGGTAAAACGTCCAGCTAATCACCACGTTTCATTCAATACATTACTCAATTATAATATAGAGGCTTTAGCTGCGGGTGAAGGTACAAATATGTATAAATGTTTGGGATCAGGATCTGTAGATTGTCCGATAGCTCATGCTAAAGTTAAATATGTCTTTGGAGGATACAGCCTTGAGGAATGATATTAAGTATCTGTTTTTTTTCTTTTTATTTCTGATTTCTTGTAGTAAGAAACATAAAGAATATGCGGACAATGTATTTGCTTATTCTGAATTTCCACGAGAAAAAGAGCTAAAAGGAGAAGTCATAGAGCTTGATACAGCCCTGTTACGCTATCCATTTAGGATACGAATTGAAGAAGATAAAGCTATTGTAATGGATTTACATGGTCTTGATCATTATGGACACTTATTCCAATATCCTAGTTTTCAGTATTTATCTTCTTTTGGCAAGCGTGGTGATTCACCTACAGAAATGTTATCAATGGAGAATTTTCGTTTGCAGGATCGTGGAGTCTGGACATTGGATGCCAATAAAAGTGAATTAACTAGGTTAGACTTTTCTTCATCCGGTGATTCACTGCTTCGTGACGAAACGGTAACATTGGATGAAGATATACTTCGACCACTTGATTTTGCTATATATAATGATACAATGTTTATTATTCCTGACTATTCCGGTGAAAATCGTTTATGTCGAGTTAACCGTAATGGGAGGCTTATAGATAAGATAGGGGTTATTCCGACTATTGATGAAAAAGCATTGAAAAATGCTCGTCCAGCGTTAGCCCAAGCATGGAGGAGTTTCCTAGACTACAATCCTAACAATGGAATATTGGCGGTAGTTACCCAGTTGGGGGAGGTCCTTGAGGTTTATAATTTGAAAGATAGTACCTATGTTGTTCGTATAGGTGGGCATGGTGAACCTGAATTTACAATATCAGATGGATATGGTATACCTACGGGAATTATGGGATTTAGTGATGTACAAGTAACAGATAGTGCCATTTATGTAGTATCTCATGGAACGCCTTTTAAGGAGATTGCGAGACAAAGCGGAAAGCTTCCTGATGGAGGAAAATATATTTATGTATTTAGTTTGAAAGGAGAACCGTTATGCAAATATGTACTCGACCATTATATATATGGAATTTGGGTGGATGAAGCTACTAAAACGATCATGGCGACGGATGTAAATAGCGATCAACCGATACTAAAATTTGATTTTGGTTGAATGGCTAGTTAATAACATAATAAACAAGGAGCAGACTGATGAACTGGTTCAATCTTGTCGGATTTGCTTAAACATCATCTGCTCCTTAACCCCTAATAGAAAGGAGGTTATTCCGATGCAAACATAAGACTAAAATTTAGTGTAGCAAACTATTGCTATTCTGTTGAAAGGATAGATACAGAAAAAATGAAAGTTTATTTACTAATATAAAGAATTAAATATGAAAAGGAAATTATTAAGTATGGTAGTTGTAGCTATAGTTGCAATAGTAGCAGGATACAATGTTTATATATCACAGAATGAAACAAAATTGTCAGATTTGGCTTTGGCTAATGTAGAAGCTTTTGCATGGGGAGGAGAAACTGGTGGTCCTTACTATTTACGTCCATGTCCTACTCATGCAGGTGCAGAGTGTGGTTCTACAGTATATGATAGGGATAATCGATGTGCAAATTTAACTAATTGTTGATTATTATGTCATCTTTAAAAATCCTTTTTTTGATGTTGTGTATGACTTTGGTATCATGCACAGGACAAAGAACAGGGAAAGAGGATGATAATAATGATGGAGTTACAATAGAAGTGGAGGAAATTAAATTTCCTCCACAAGATATTTTGCAACTAAAATCATATTATATGTCTTCATCTGTTCACGTTGATTCAACGGACTACTTGATTGGTTATAATTATCGATCACATTCTTTAGACTGTATGAATCTGAAATCTAAATCAGTAACTCAGATTATATTACCAGGGGATGGTCCTGATGCTATTGTTCGTCTGTCAGGAATATATGTACAATCGTTAGATTCTGTATGGATATCTGATGAGTCAGAACGTGCTTTCTTGATTGATAGTGCGGGAACGATAAAAAGAACCATTGATTTAAAGAAATATTTGGAGGAACAAGAACAATTATTAATAAATACTAATTATGCAATGTTCACTTCCCATTTGTTTTATAGTTCCCCTCGCCATTCACTAATGTTTTTAGTAAAAAACACAGCTTCTGATACATTTATAGTAAAAGAAATTTTCATGGATAAAGATGATAAGATGGCAACTTATCGGTTATCTCCATCCAAGATCATTCCGGATATGAGTAAAGGATATGCATATATAAATTTTCCCAATGTTAATTTTGTAGGTGAAAATATAGTATACAATTATCCCGTCGAATCTTCTATTTATACATTGAACATGAGGACAAACGAACGAAAATACATATTGGCAGATAGTCGCTATACTTCTAATATAATAGAGAAATGTACGACTACGGGAGATTATGCCACTTTGGAAAAACACTGGCTTGAAAACCCCCATTTTTATGATGTCATGTATTTGCCCAAATATAAGATATATGCCCGTTTACATGCTGACAAAGTTGATTTCGATGAGAAGAAAGGTGTAGAAAAACTTATAAATGAACGTGATTTATATTTGATGCTATTTGATGAGCATATGGAGAAAATCGGTGAAATGAAATTATCGAATTGTAGATATAGTCCTTTTACAAGTTGGAATGCAACCTATGGTGGTATCGCTTTTTTTGT
The DNA here is from genome assembly GCF_000163675.1 of Bacteroides sp. D22. Lineage (NCBI taxonomy): Bacteria > Pseudomonadati > Bacteroidota > Bacteroidia > Bacteroidales > Bacteroidaceae > Bacteroides > Bacteroides sp. D22. The sequence continues at coordinate 83,038 of NZ_GG774801.1, forward strand.
TGATAATATTCTAGACGAGAAAAATGATACTGATGATTTAACCATAGATATGATTTTTCTGAAATGAATTGAATTGATTTAGTTTGGCTTTGAATGGTATTGAGACTTTGTTCTCTTTTATTGTTTTTCTATCAATAATCATGATTAATGAGGAGTATGCTTAAAGTTATATTATATATGATTCTGTTTGCTATATTAATGAGTTTTCATTCATGTCAAAAGAAGGCAAATGTTGAAATCACTAATGTGGTTGAGGAATGGATTAATAGAGAAATTAAATTTGATGATGGCTATATTTTTACTCGGTTGGGTAAGGATTCTGTATATAATTCAATACCTACGAACAAATATAAAATCTTGGTTTATACAGATTCTGTGGGATGCGTCGGGTGTACTTTGAGGTTATCACAGTGGATGGAATGGATAACGCAGATAGATTCGATATCTGAAAACAAAGTTTCTTTTCTATTTTTTATACATCCTAAAGATATGAGAGATTTATTGCTGCTATTATGTAGTCAGAATTTTGATGTTCCGGTTTGCATAGATAGGAATAATTCTCTTTATAAATTGAATCGCTTTCCTTCTAATGCAATGCTACAAACATTTCTGTTAGATGAACATAATAAGGTTTTGGCTATAGGTAATCCAATGCATAATCCCAAAATAAAAGAATTATATATGAAGATAATTCTGGATAAGAAGCAGGCTTTGGTGTCGGAGGAAAGGAAGCAAACAAAAATTATGATAGATAAAAAGTATATGGATTGGGAAACATTTGATTGGAAGAAACAAAAGTCTTGCGAGTTTATTCTGACCAACATTGGAAAAGAATTATTAGCAGTAGATAATGTGATTACTTCTTGTGGCTGTACTACAGTTGAATATCCTAAAGAACCTGTTCAACCCGGCAAGAGTTTGACTTTGAAAGTGAAATATCAAGCAGAACATCCTGAACATTTTAATAAAACAATAACCGTGCATTGTAATGCAGAAGGCTCTCCATTCTATCTGAAAATTAGTGGAAATGCAAAATGAATATTTAAAAAAGGCTTGATGAAGTATTTCGGATATATCCAACTTATAGTTTTGGTGCTGTTTATCTGGCTGGGCTGGCAAATTATAGACAAGATGGCATTCAGAGAGGAAATGATAACTCCTCTCGAAGCTGCCCTGCTATCTGCTAAAAACAACCGGAAAGAGTTGGAAAAGGTACTTTGTCATTACCAAAAGAATCCTGCTGACAGTTTAAAATACAAAGCGGCCTGCTTTTTGATAGAAAATATGCCTTTTTATACCTATTCCGATGGAGAACAATTAGAGAATTATAAGTCCTACTACGCGTGGTTAAAAGTATGTAAGAATAAAACGCCGCAACAAATCTCTGATTCGGTCGAGAAAGTATTTGGACCTATGAAAGAACCTGTGAAGAAACGCGATATCCTAGAAATAGATTCCGCTTATTTGTGTCATAACATTGATTGGGCATTTAAAGTTTGGCAGGAGCAACCTTGGGGCAAGAATATTTCATTTGATACATTTTGTGAGTACCTGTTGCCCTACCGGATTGATGATGAACCGTTAACCTATTGGCGCGAGACATATTATGAGAAATATAATTCGTTGCTGGATTCACTGCGTATATCCGACACCTTAGACAAAGAAGATCCAGTAGTGGTAGCTAAATATTTGATGGCTAGATTACCGGATAAACAGACTCTTTATACTTCTATAGTCCCTTTTTCTTTCGGACATGTCGGACCTGAATTTGTGCAGTACCAAGTAGGAAGTTGCAGAGAATTGACGGATTTTGAAATCTACCTCTTTCGGGCTTTAGGCATTCCCTGTGCAATAGATTATCTGTCTGCACGTGGTGATGTAAATGCCGGTCATTTCTGGGTGATAGTCTGGGATAAAGATGGAGAAGGATATATGTCCGACTTTATGACAAAATTGATACGTGTTCGCAAATGTGATCTGTACCGGTGGGGAGGATCTGCCAAGATATATAGATATACTTTTAGTGTGAATAGAGAGTTACATGAGCAGATGGCACAATATGGAGAGAAAGTATATCCGTTCTGGCGTATTCCCAAGTTTAAGGACACAACTTATGATTATGCGTATTCATACCAAAAAGAACTGGTCATTCCTTTAGAGAAACAATACAGGAATGTTAGGAATGGTAAGATTGCTTATCTATGTGCTAGCAATAGGGATCATTGGATTCCGGTTGACTGGACCGTCTACGACGCTGGTCATCTGGCCTTCCGATATGTTCGTAACGGTGCCGTTTTGAGGGTTGCTACTTATGAGGACGGAGCGTTGCATTTCTTAACTGATCCTTTTTATACGGATAGAGAAGCAAATGAAACTTATTTTTATTCCGTTGGAAAAGAGAAGAAGGAGGTGGTACTGTATGCTAAAACTAATATAGATGGAGAGAATTGGTTTAGAGATCGAATGATAGGAGGCGTTTTTGAAGGAAGTAACCGAACTGATTTTGGAGAAAAAGATACATTGTTTATTATACAAAGCAGACCTGATCGGCTGAATACGACAGTAAAAAGCTGGTCTGATAAAGAGTATCGTTATATTAGATATGTGGGACCTCCCAATGCTCATTGTAATGTGTCGGAAATCGCTTTTTATGAGAAGAATGATACTGCCGCTTTGTCGGGAAAGATCATAGGTACTCCCGGATGTTGGGAACATGACGGAACACATGAATACACCAATGCTTTTGATGGAAGAACGTGGACTTCTTTTGATTATTCCGAACCTACTGGAGGTTGGACCGGGCTTGATTTGGGTCGGAAAATCCGGATAGACCGCATTGTCTATACCCCGCGCAACAGGGATAACTTTGTCCGCCCGGGCGATGACTATGAACTATTTTATTGTGACCGGGATTGGAAGTCTGGCGGGAAAATCAAGTCAGCCTCCGACTCATTGGTATTCCGGAATATTCCGGAAAATGCGCTTTTGTTTCTGCGCAACTATACACGCGGAGTGGACGAGAGAATTTTTGTTTACGAAAAAGGGAATCAACGATGGAAATAAGAACATATCATAATCTTGTCATGACATGGAGAATGATGATGCTTTCGGGTATTATTCTTCTAATATGTTCCTGTCATCCCGATAAGGAACTTTTGCCTTTTTCCGGCATAGCTCCTTCCAAACATACCTTATTGGCGCTTTCTCCAGATTTTTCTATTAGTGTCACAGGGGATACAATCAACAGGAGTTATTCATGTTTGAGGTCAGGAAAAGAGTTTCCGTTAACAGGCATTTTGCGAGTGGACGGCAAGGCTTACCGTTTTCTGGGGGGAGATTCCTTGCGTATATTGCCTCTGGCTCCTCTTTCGAATGACAGTTTCGGGTGGTCGGCAAAATATTCTTATCTTTTTCCGGGCAAAGGATGGGAACAATGTGGATACGATGATTCTTTGTGGAATGAGGGTAAAGGGGCCTTCGGACCGTTAAGAGGAGCATACCCGGTTTACACTGCATGGGGAGCTGAAAATATATATGTCCGCAGGCATGTGAAGGTGGATCAAAAAGAGGTTTTGGAGGGGCGAAAAGTCTATATTCGCTATATCTGTGATGATCAGGTGAAGCTTTATTGCAATGGGAACTATTTGTTTGAGAAAGGATTTACTAACCGGCCGAAATGTCAACGTTTAACTGGTGAAGGTATGAATCAAATAGTTAATGGCAATAACGTTCTGGCTGCATACTGTCGTAATACGGGAGGTCCTGCTTTACTGGATTTTGGCTTATATATAGAAAATAAGAATTATGGTGATGCGGAACCTGCCACATTGAAACTGATGGATGTACAAGCCATGCATACCCGAACCGTTTTTCAATGCGGAGATGTGGAACTCTCGATTGATTTTGTTTCCCCTTCCTTGTCAGAAAAATGGGATTTGGCCGGATGGCCTGTCGGTTTTGTTTCCTATCAGACTCACACAGAAGGAAAACAGCAACACAATATAAAAATCCTGTTCGATGTAGATATGGAATGGATGTTCGGCAAGAGTAAGGTCAATAGTTGGGTTGAACAGGGTTGGCATTTTGTGAAGTCCGATAGTTTGTATCTGGCTATGGCAGCAGATGAAACAACCTTTTCATGTATGGATGGTCATGCCATCTTGTCTCAAAAGCTGTACGTGGGAAATGAAGAGGATAAGAATAGTGGGGTATTACTTGTCGGATATGAAGAAGGACAGGTGCTGCAATATGATGGCGAGGTTCTGTCTCCTCTTTGGAATAGTGATGGGACAAGGGAGGTAAAAGAATCAATGAAATCCGTAGGAAATAGATATAAGGAACTTAAAGCAGAATGTGATCTTCTGGATAACCGGTGGAACTCCAAAGCATTTCGGGCAGGGGATAAGGGATTTGCGGAGCAAATGCTTCCTGCTTACCGTAATTTTGTATCCTCTCATAGGTTTATGTCATTTTCTGATAATAAGCTTTTTTGTTTGGGCGATACTTTGGGTAATGTCAGGGAAGCTTATAAGAGTTTTCCGGTATTGTTATTCTTTAATCGTACCGACTGGATGAGAGGCTTGTTGGATCCCATATTCGAGTACTGTGAAGATATTCATTGGAGCAAGAAATACCCGCCGTATGATATAGGCTTGTATCCTGTTGCCGGTAAACAGGTGAAATTGGAAGACTGTGCCGTAGAGGCGGCTGCCAATATGCTGATGATGACAACTGCTGTTGTTGAGGCGGAACAGGACTTCAGTTACGCTGATATGCATTGGGAGCAATTGGGGATGTGGGCGGATTATTTGCAAAAGAAGATGAAAAAAGAAACATATCCTTTCACCGGATTATTGGATGAAAATGACGAACGTGTGAAATGTGTGTTAGGGTTGGCGGCTTATCGTAAATTGATTCAACTAAAGGGGAGCTTATGAGCAAGATAAAGAGAATTCGGGCGATATTGGAGAATTTGGCTTTCTTCATATTCTGCATGGTGGTAGTTCTGTTCTTGATGCAACTGTTCTGTTTTACTTCATTCAGGATACCTTCGGATTCTATGGAACCGGCATTGAAGGATGGCGACCGGATATTGGTCAATAAGATGATAAGGGGGGGCTCGCCTGTTCGATGTGTTTGCAGCTTTGGATAATGAGGATGTCACTATCCACAGGATGCCCGGATGGGGGAGTTTCAAGAGAAATGATATACTGGTTTTCAATTTCCCTTATCAGATGAACCGTTGGGATAGTGTCCGGATGGACGTGATGCAGTATTATGTAAAGCGGTGTGTCGCCCTGCCGGGGGATACCTTGGAGATTCGTGGGGGATTTTATAAAGTACGTGGTTGTGACGAACAGTTGGGAAACTGCGATGCCCAGCAATATCTGGCGAATCTGAAGCATCCGGAACAGCATGGCATTGTGGTAGGTACATTTCCGTATGACAAACAAATTGGATGGAATATCCGTGAGTTCGGACCTTTGCCGATTCCCAAGAAAGGTCAGACTGTAATGATGAACCGTACGAACTGTCTTTTATACAGGCAGTTGATAGGTTGGGAACAGAAGAAGAAACTACGTATAAAAGACGGACAAATAGTATTGGGAGACAGTGTGATTACCCAATATCGCTTTAAAAAGAACTATTATTTTGTTTCCGGTGATAATATGGCAAATTCACAGGATTCAAGATATTGGGGAATGTTGCCTGAAGAATATATTGTAGGTAAGGCTGCCCGTGTCTGGTATTCGGAAGATAAATTTACGGAGAAACCTCGTTGGGATAGGATTATGAAGAAAATCAAATAAGGAATGAAAGTCAAGTTGGAATTGAAGCAAATAACAAAAGGGAATATGGCGACTGTAATAACTATTACAGGAGTTGCGGCAATTTTGTGTGTAGTAGCTTTTTCTACTCCAAATGACATCCCTGTCGGCGAAATGGCATATCAAAAACTATGCTTGGGACGTATGGCCGTTGTTTTTGTCATTTGTAATCTGCTTTCTTTTTGCTTGAATAGAAAACAATATCTGTCTTTTCCATCCATAGTGACGTGGGTATTGATTGTGTTGGGAGGGTTTGAAGCTATTTGGGGATTGAGGCAAATATATGGTTTCGCTGTTTCCAATCACTCCTTATATGCACTCACGGGATCTTTCTATAATCCGGGACCTTACTCGGGATATTTGGCAATGATATTTCCGCTTTGTCTGCATGAATGGCTAAATTTGAAAGAAAAAACGGAGCGTACATGGATAGAACTGGGAAAGTATTATCTGGCATTAGGAGTGATGCTGTTGATTCTTTGTGTATTACCTGCCGGAATGAGTCGTTCGGCTTGGATTGCCGCCGCAGTATCGGGCGCATGGGTGTATGGAACGCACGTTTCATGGGGAAGTAAACTAAAGGAGATTAGAAAGATATATAAGAGAAAAGTAGTGTTGGCCTGTATTGCAGGAAGCATTATATTCATAGTGATTGGTTACTCACTTTTTCAGTTAAAAGCAACTTCCGCCAATGGGCGCTTGTTCATGTGGAAAATTAGTACTCTTGCGATCGCTGAAAGTCCTCTTGTAGGACATGGAACTGGGAATTTTGTTTCGGCCTATGGCAGAGCGCAGGAAGATTATTTTGCCAACGGAGAATATTCGGAGACGGAAGAATTGGTGGCAGGAAGTCCGGAATATGCTTTTAATGAATATCTTCAAGTAGCAACAGAATATGGGATTCCTTTTTTATTTGTCGTTTTATTAATAATTGCGTTTTGTCTTTGGAAGGGGAGTAGGGAAGGACGAATAGGTATTTGCGGTGGTGTAATTTCTGTTTTAGTATTTGCTTTTTCTTCTTATCCGATGCAGATTCCAGGATTTGCAGTGACCTTCTATTTCCTGCTGGCTGCTTGTGTTATTGGACGCTCGAAGATAATGCTATTATTTTTTATTTCGATAATAATTCTATTAGGGACATATTATTGGAAAAACAATCAATATGTTGTATGTAAGGATTGGTATCGTAGTAAAATGCTCTATAATATCGGAGCATACCAATCAGCTAAAGAAGAATATGAAAAGTTGTATTCCGAATTGAAGAATCGGGGAGCCTTTCTTTTTGAATACGGGTATTGCTTGCATAAATTGAAGGAGTATGATAGCTCTACAAAAGTGTTGAAAGAAGCCATGGAGCATAGTAATGACCCAATGATTCTGAATATTATTGGTAAAAATTATCAGGCATCAGGAAAGTATGAGAAAGCGGAAGAGAGTCTGATTCGGTCTACGCAGCGACTTCCGGGACGAATTTATCCGTATTATCTTCTGGCAAAGCTGTATGCGGAGCCGGAATACCAACAACCTGAAAAATTAAAGCGTATGGTTGAGGTTGTACTGACAAAAGAACCGAAGGTGCAATCGACAGCGGTAAAAGAGATGAGAGTGGAAGTAAAGAAATTATTGAAACAAATAAACTGATAAATATGATGAAACACAATAGTACATGGTTATTGTCATGTCTGGCATTAGGGATTCTGATAACATCTTGCTCTGGCAAGAAAAACGATGTAGATAAACAGGAACAAGGTGTTTCCACTGTTCTTCCTGATGCTAAGAATGAAGTCACTACTCAAATACTAAAGAGACGTGATTTTCATCACGAATTAGTCAGTAACGGCAAAGTAAGTGCTCTCGGACAGGCTGATCTTCGTTTTGAGACAAGTGAAGTTATTGCTCGTATTTATGTGAAGAATGGTGACCGCGTACATAAAGGACAGAACTTAGCTGAACTGGATAAATTTCGCTTGGAGCAGAAGCTGTCTCAAGCGGAAGATGCTTTGTTGAAAGCCGAGTTGGAACTGAAAGATGTATTGATCGGACAGGGGTATACCTCCGAAGATTTCAGCAAAGTTCCTGTGGAAACAATGAAACTGGCAAAAGTGAAGAGCGGATATGAGCAGTCGAGATCTCAATATGAATTGGTGAAAAGAGAAACAGAACATGCTACACTGGTTGCTCCTTTCGATGGAATAGTGGCTAATCTGTTTTCTAAACCATATAATTTAGCTAATACTTCCGAGGTGTTTTGTACGGTTATTGATACTCGTGGGATGGAAGCTGATTTTACAGTGTTGGAGAATGAGTTGGCTTTTATTAAAACAGGTGATAAGGTGATGATTACTCCTTATGCCGGAGGAGATTCGTTTGAAGGTAGCGTATCTGAAATCAATCCATTGGTAGATTCGAACGGAATGGTAAAGGTGAAGGCTGTAGTCAACGGACAAGGAAAACTGTTCAGTGGTATGAATGTAAGGGTAAGTGTTAGAAGAAGTTTAGGGCAACAATTGGTCATTCCTAAAACGGCTGTTGTGTTACGCTCCGGTAAGCAAGTGGTATTTACTTTACAAGAAGGCAAGGCTATGTGGAATTATGTGCATACAGGATTGGAAAATGCAACGGAATATGTTGTTTCGGATAAATCACAGAAAGGGATTGAAGAGGGGTTACTGGAGGGAGATACGATTATTGTGACCGGAAATCTGAATCTGGCACATGAAGCGGCAGTAAATGTAAGATAATCTGTGCCAAAATCGAGTAATTATGATAAAATTTTTAATCCAGCGTCCTATTGCCGTATTGATGGCTTTTACTGCCTGTTTTATAATCGGGTTGGTGACATATAATACTTTGCCTATATCATTGCTTCCGGATATTGCCATTCCGGAGATAACGATACAGGTGTCTGCCGCTAATACCTCTGCCCGTGAACTGGAAAACACGATTGTGAAACCTTTACGGGGACAACTGATTCAGGTGTCTACATTGAAAGATATTCATAGTGAATCGAGAGACGGAGGAGGTATGATCCGCCTGTCTTTTGAGTTCGGTACTAATACGGATCTTGCCTTTATAGAGGTCAATGAAAAAATAGACGCTGCAATGAATTATCTTCCCAAGGATACTGAACGCCCGAAAGTTATTAAGGCAAGCGCAACGGATATACCCGTGTTTTACCTGAATCTGACCTTAAAGAATGATAGTGCTTATAGTACGATAGGACAGCACTCTTTCCTGGATTTGTGTGAATTTGCCGAATCGGTGATCAAGCGAAGGATAGAGCAGCTCGAAGAAGTGGCTATGGTAGACGTGACCGGATTGGTGGAGCGTCAGGTACAGATTGTACCCGATGAGGATAAACTGGCTATGATGGGGTTTTCCATTGAAGATATTGAATCGGCTTTGGCTGCCAATAATGTGGAGCCGGGTAGTATGACAGTACGCGACGGATACTATGAATATAATATAAAATTCTCCACTCTGTTGCGTACCGCGGAAGATGTGGAAAATATATACCTGCGTAAGGGAGACCGCATTGTCCAACTAAAGGACTTCTGCAAAGTTTCTATCGTGCCCGTAAAAGAAAAAGGTATATCTGTATCGAACGGGAAAAGGGCGGTGACGCTGGCTGTTATCAAGCAGGCGGACGAGAATATGGATAAGATGAAGCAGTCTCTGGTAAGGACGATGGAGCATTTTAGACAGGTGTATCCTGATATTGATTTTAGTATTAGTCGCAACCAAACGGAATTGTTGGATTACACAATTTCAAACCTGCAACAGAATCTTTCTTTAGGATTCCTTTTTATCTGCCTGGTAGCCGTCCTGTTTCTGGGAGATGTGAAATCTCCGTTGGTGATCGGACTTAGTATGGTAGTTTCTATCGTGATTAGTTTTGTTTTCTTCTATCTGTGTAATATGTCACTGAATATCATTTCCCTTGCCGGATTGATTTTGGCTTTAGGAATGATGATTGACAGCTCGATTATCGTGACCGAAAATATATCCCAATATCGGGAGCGGGGCTATTCATTGCGTCGTGCCTGTATAACAGGAACAAGTGAAGTGGTGACACCCATGTTGAGTTCTTCCCTGACTACCATTGCCGTGTTTGCTCCTTTGATTTTTATGAGTGGTATTGCCGGAGCTATCTTCTATGATCAGGCTTTTTCGGTTACAGTGGGATTGATGGTTTCGTATTTTACCGGTATTATGCTTCTTCCGGTGCTTTATCTGCTGGTCTATCGGACAGGTATTCATGCCCGAAAATGGAAATGGCTTTCTTTTAAATTCAATAACCCGATAAAGGATCACACATTGGATCGTTTTTATGATGCCGGGGTAGATTGGGTGTTCCGTCACAAAACGTTTAGTGTATTGTTTTGTGTTGTCTCCATCCCGCTTTGTGTATTCTTCTTTTTCTTTATCGACAAGCAACGGATGCCTGATATAGAAGAGAATGAATTGATTGCCCGGATCGAGTGGAATGAGAATATTCATGTGGATGAAAACAGGAGGCGCGTGGATGAGCTTTTTAGAGATTTAAAAGAACAGGTATTGGAGCACACGGCATCTGTTGGCAGGCAGGATTTTCTTTTGAATCGTGAAAGGGAACTTTCTTCTTCCGAAGCGGAACTCTATTTCCGAACGGAAACATCAGAAATAATCGCTCCTTTGCAACAGGAAATATACCATAAACTGAAAGAACGTTATCCGCTTTCCGTTATTTCTTTCTCTCCACCGGAGACTGTATTTGAGAAACTCTTTGTAACGGGAGAACCGGATATCATAGCCGAATTTTACACTCGTAATAAGGCAAAAGCACCGGAAGCGGAAACGATCCGGAGTGTGGAGCTGGAGTTAGCCCGTAGGACGGGAATTGCTCCTACAGGCATTGCTTTTGAGAACCAGTTGAACCTAAGTATCAATAAGGAGAAACTATTGCTTTATCGTGTTGCTTACAATGAACTTTATAGAGTTTTGAAAACTGCTTTCCGGGAAAATAGTGTGACTATGTTGCATTCTTACCAGCAATATCTTCCGATCAACGTTGCGGGCAGTGAGAAGACGGTGAATGAAATATTGCAGGAAACACTGATACAGACTGAACCGGACAGTAAAGGCGACAGAGAGTACATTCCACTCCGGGAACTGGTGACGGTTACTCCTGCCGAGGACTTGAAGAGTATTACTGCCGGACGTAACGGGGAGTATGTTCCTTTTGATTTTTATGGCGTACAGGACGGAAACAAACTGATAAAGGAGGTGAAACAAACGGCAGAAGATATGAAAGACTGGGATACTGGATTCTCCGGCAGTTTCTTTTCTAACAGTGAGATGTTGGATGAATTGGTGATCATCTTATTTATTTCACTGTTACTGATGTATTTTATTCTTGCCGCACAGTTTGAAAGCTTTTTGCAGCCTTTGCTTGTTTTGGCGGAGATACCGATTGACCTCGCATTTGCACTGCTTTTACTCTGGATTTGCGGACATACGCTGAATTTGATGTCTGCTATCGGGTTGATCGTTACCTGCGGTATTGTAATTAATGACTCTATTCTGAAGCTGGATGCTATCAATGAATTGCGTAAGGCGGGTGTTCCGCTATTAGAAGCGATACATGAAGCTGGTCGTAGGCGTCTACGACCGATTATCATGACTTCTCTGACTACCATTTTCGCAATGGTGCCACTGCTTTTTTCTTCGGATATGGGTTCGGAGTTACAAAAACCGTTGTCTATTGCTATGATAGGAACAATGTCGATTGGTACGGCGGTGAGCTTATTTATTATACCGTTACTTTACTGGTTCATTTACCGTAACAAGAAAATAAGTAACAGCTAGAAAGTAATAACTAATAGTTCTAAAATGAAAGTTATGAATAGATTAAAGAAAAGAATTCCTGTCTTCCTCTGTGTCTTCTGTATGTTTGGTGGTGAATCTTCACTTTGGGCACAGAAACACCTGGTATTGGATTTGAACAGGACAATTTCTCTTGCTAACGACAGTTCGCTGGAATCATTCCGTACGCAGAATATGTATTTATCCGGTTATTGGGAGTATAGGACTTTTCGGGCAAATCGTTTGCCTAGTCTGACACTGGATGTTACTCCGGCACAATATAACCGGGATATAACGAAACGATACGATTCGGGACAGGATTTGGATGTATACCGTACGCAACAGTCTTACTATGCTTATGGAGGATTGAGTGTAAAACAGAACTTTGATTTAACCGGAGGTACTTTTTATCTGGAATCGAATCTTGCCTATATGCGTAACTTCGGAAGTAACAGTGCTACGCAACTTACGAGTGTTCCCATACGAATCGGATATTCGCAAAGTCTGGTAGGATATAACTCCTTCAAATGGGAACGGAAGATAGAACCGTTGAAGTATGAGCGTGTGAAAAAGGAATTTCTCTATAATGTGGAAAAAGTGTCGGAAACGGCTACGAATTATTTTTTCTCTTTGGCTATGGCGCAAGCAGAATATAATCTTGCTAAAGAAAACTTGGCTTCTACGGACACATTGTATCGTATCGGGCAACAACGCCATCGAATTGCAGCTATCTCACAGGCTGATTTGTTGACATTGAAACTGGATCGCGTGAATGCGCAGAATACATTGCAGAATAAAGCAAGTGACCTGAAACGGGCTATGTTTTCACTGGCTTCTTTTCTCAATCTGGATAAGAATACGCAAATCAAACTGGAACTTCCTTCCCGCCCGGAGATGGTGGATATTCCGGTAGATGAGGCTTTGAGGTGGGGCAGGAATAATAACCCGCAATTGTTGGAACTGAAACAGAATGTACTTGAAGCGGAACGGAATGTAGATAAGACGAAGAAAGAATCTCGCTTTAACGCAAGTGTGAATGCCAGTATCGGTTTTAATCAGGTAGCGGATAACTTTGGAGATGTGTATCATAAACCGATGCAGCAGGATTTGGTGGCAGTCAGTGTTTCTATTCCGTTATTGGACTGGGGTGTTCGTAAGGGAAAGTATAATATGGCAAGAAATAATCTGAATGTAGTGAAGATCTCGGCACGTCAGGATGAGATTAGCATCGAGGAGGAAGTGATTATGACGGTAAGTGATTTTAATATCCAGCAGCAATTGATAGCCAGTGCGGAAGAAGCGTTGGATCTGTCTATACTTGCTTATAATGAGACAAAACAGCGCTTCATTATCGGCAAGGCGGATATTAATAGCTTGACTCTTTCTCTCAACAGGCAGCAACAGGCACAACGTAATTTTATCTCTGCCTTGCAGAACTACTGGCTGAATTATTATAAGATACGCCGGCTTACTTTATTTGATTTTGCAGCGAAGCTTTCACTTTCGGACAGGTTTGATTTTAATGGAGGAAAGTTGGTTAAATGATAATTTTGCGGAGTGCCTTGAAAGGGCTTAATTATATAGCGTAGGGCAACGCCCTACGTAAAAACGGCAATCTGAATTTGCGCCCTGAAAGGGCATAATTGTATACAGTTCCGCCCTTTCAGGGCTTGTGGCTGGTGTGTTTTTTTCGTAGGGCGTTGCCCTACGCTAT